>JBKKCW010000386.1:0-2519 GCA_046712485.1 Candidatus Limnocylindrales bacterium | reverse complement strand
TATGGTTGCTGTCTCGCGCCGCCGCGACCGTTGAGGCCGTCGACGGGGCGATGGCCGACGTTGCGTTTGGCGAGGTGACCCGCCTGCTCCACGAGGCGATCTGGAGCGAGTATTGCGACTGGGGCCTGGAGCTGGCCAAGGTCCGCCTCGCGGACGAGTCGGTCCCTGCCGAGGCGCGCGAGGCGACGTGGTGGACGCTCGTGGAGGTCTTGGATACCTACCTGCGGTTGCTCCACCCGGTCATGCCCTTTGTCTCGGAGGAGCTCTGGGCAGCGCTCCCGCACCGGGCGAGCGACCCGAAGCTCCTCATCGTGGCCCGCTGGCCGGCAGCCGGTTCGCGCGACGCGGCCGCGGAGGCGAGCGTGGGAGCGATGCTCGATCTCGTTCGCGGGATCCGGAACGCGCGGGCCGAGGCGAGGCTGGAACCTGCGCGCTGGCTCCCCGTCGACGTGGCCGTGCCGGCGCAACTTGGCACGACATTCGAAGCGTTGCGTCCCGCGATCGAACGCCTGGCGCGCGCGCGTCCGCTCGAGCGGCGGCTGACCCGCGAGGCGCTGTCAGCCACCGCCGCTCCGACTGACCTCGCGATCATCGCCGGGGACGTCGAGGCGCTGGTGCGGACCGGTGCCACGGGCAACGGAGACAACGGCTCTTCGGCCCTGGACCGGGCCCGTCTCGAGCGCGAGCTCTCGGACGCGGAGGGGTGGCTGGCGGGTGCGCGCGAGCGGTTGGCCAACGAGTCGTTTACGTCACGGGCGCCGGCCGCGGTCGTCGAGGGCGCTCGAGCGCGCGAAGCCGAGCTGGCCGACCAGGTGGCCCGCCTGCGCGAGCGTCTCCAGCGTTAGCCGCCGGCCGTGGCCGGAACCCGCCGGGCCGTGCCCGTGCACCCGCCCGTGACCGGAACCCGCCGGGCCGTGCCCGTGACCCCCGCTGACCCGTCGCCGACGACCGCTGAGCCGTCGCCTCGTGTCTCTCACAGGCGCACATTCCGCATATCCGTGCACAGACATCGGTCGAATCCGACCGCTTCCGTCGTTTCAGAAGCCGATCACGAAGGACATATGGTGATCGTGCGTCTCAGAGGCGCATGGACGAAGGTGGCGCGACTCCACGACCGCCGACTCCGCGACCGCCAACTCCGCGAGCGCCAGACGCGTCAGTGAAGCTTGCCCGCATCGGCGGTGGAGGGCAGCGCCCAGCCCATCAGCGCCGGTGGCTCGAACGTGGAGCCGATCTCGATCCGGCGCCGTTCTCGCATCGAGAGCCGTGCGGCCGACAGGATGTCGACGACATGCGCCGCGTGTTCGCCCGTGACCCGCTGTGGTGTCCCATGCGCAAGCGAGCGGGCCAAGTCCGCGACCCCGCGACCCCAGGCGATCCCGGGGAACGGCTCGCGAAGGGGCTGCACGGGCTCGAACCCGCCGCCCACCGGGCCGCGCTCCACAGTTGCGTCGAAGTCCTGGAAGCTCGAGATCGCAAGAGACGCCTCGTCGCCGTGGAATTCGAGGCGGCCGGGCTCCCGTGTCGGCCGGCCGACGTAGAAGCTCCCGGTCAGCCGGACGATGGCGCCGCCCGAGAGCTCGATCGCGGCGATGATGAGATCGGGGCTCCCGATCCGGTACCGCTCGCCGCTCGTCGTGACGCGGTCGGGCAGCAGGTCCCAACCGCGAGCCTCGATCGCGACCGCCGGGCCGAGGAACGCCGTGGCGATGGTCAGCGGGTAAACGCCCACGTCGACAAGGACGCCGACGTCATAGAAGGGGATGGGGGCCGGGTGCCAGGTCTCGATGCGGCCCCAGTTGACGTCGGCATAGACCGCGCGGACAGTGCCCAGCTCACCGCCGCGGATGATCGCGCCGGCGGTCTGCTGCGCCTCACCGAGAAACGTGGCAGGCGCGCAGGCGAGGCGCAGCCCTTGGCGACGGGCGAGCTCGACGAGCTCGCGCGCTTCGCTGGCCTCGAGCGCCATTGGCTTCTCGCTGTACACGTGCCGGCCGGCCTCGAGGGCTTGCTTCGTCACCGCGTAGTGGGCGTGATGGACCGTCAGGTTGATGACGAGCTCGATACCCGGGTCGGCGAGGGGATCCTCGAGCGTTTCGTGGGCCCGGCATCCGTGCGATGCGGCAAACGCCGCTGCCCGTGCCGGATCGACATCGGTCGCGGCGACGAACTCGACCTCGGGATGGGCGGCCAGGCTCTCCGCGTACGGTCCGGCGATGTTGCCACAACCGACGATCCCGACCCGAAGCGGGCCGGGCAGCGCCCGATCGGGCGTCATGGGCACTGGGATTTGGCGGTCATCTGGCCCGAAGCGTACGACACGAGCGGGGTCCGATGACGTACGGTTGGCGCGGCCACCCAAGCGAAGCGAGGCGTCATGCGACCGGACCAGATTGCCCTCCAGCTGTACACGCTCCGCGCGGAGACCGCGCGCGATCTCCCGGGAACACTGCGCAAGGTTTCGGCGGCCGGCTACCGAGCCGTGGAACTGGCGGCGCTCCCAGCGATCGAACCGGAAG
>JBKKCW010000385.1:0-3712 GCA_046712485.1 Candidatus Limnocylindrales bacterium | reverse complement strand
CCATCGGGCTCTGGCAAGTCGACCCTGCTCCAGGTGCTCGGCGGTCTGGATCGACCGACATCGGGCGAGGTGTGGCTCGAGGGCCAGGATTTGAGCGGCCTCTCCGACGATCAGGCGACACGTCTTCGTCGTGATCGGACGGGCTTCGTCTTCCAGTCGTTCAACCTGATCCCGCTCCTCAATGTCGTCGAAAACGTCGCGCTCCCCTTCACCATCGCCGGTGGGGATCCGAACAAGGGTGAGCTCAAGCAGCGGATCGCCGAGGTGATCGCGCTGGTCGACCTGACCGGCAAGGAGCGCCACAAACCCGATCAGCTCTCGGCTGGCGAGCAACAGCGCGTCGCCGTTGCCCGCGCACTCGTGACCCGCCCGGCGCTTCTCCTCGCGGACGAGCCCACCGGGAACCTCGATTACACGACCGGGACGGAGATCCTCGACGCGCTCTGGCGTTCCTGCGTCGAGCGCGGCCAGACGATCGTGCTCGTGACCCACGACTCGAAGGCCGCGGCTTATGCTGATCGGGTCCTTGTCGTGGGCGATGGTCAGATCCGCGAGACGATCGAGCTTGGTCGCCGCGACACGCACGACGCCACGCCGCTCATCTCGCGGCTCGCCCAACTGGGGCTGTAGGCGGCGACGTGTCGCTGACCCGGCTGGCTTGCCGCAGCCTCCGGGCACGGCCCCTGCGAACCCTGCTCAGCGCCCTCGGCGTGGCGCTCGGTGTCGCGGTTCTCTTCGCCGGATTGGCGACGAATGCGGCGATCGAGTCGTCGGTCGAGAGCACCGTCGGCGACCTCGTGGGGCGCTCCCAACTTCGGGTCGCAGCGTTCGGGGATGCGGGGCTGAGCCCCGCAACCCAGCGGACGATCGCGGAGACGCCCGGTGTCCGGATCACCGCGCCAGCGATCCAGCTCCGCACGTATCTGGGTCCCGACATCGAGGCTGGGGAGACCCTGCCGCCTCCGGTCACCGTGGTCGGCGTCGACCCGGCCGCGGAGGCGCAGCTCCACCAGCTCCACATCATCACCGGATCGATGCTCCGCGAGCGGACGGAACCGAGCGCGATGATCACCGAACAGCTCGCCGACGAGGACGGCCTGACGCTTGGTTCGCCGCTGACGATGCAGGGATCGGGCGATCGGCAGACCTTCCGGGTGATCGCCATCCTGGCCGGAGATGGTCCAGTGAACGGGCTGTACGGTCGGATAGTGGTCGTCCCGCTGCAGGTCGCCCAGGGCATCTTCGAGGTGCCCGCGGTGCACCGCGTCGACGTCGGCCTGGAGGAGGACGCGGATCCGATCGCGGTTGCCGCCGCGCTCGAGGACCGCCTTCGTCTTGAGCCGTATGTGCTGTCGACGCCGGGCGAGATTGCGGCCGCGCTCCGCGGCTCCACGTCCGAGTTCCAGGCGACGACGTCGCTCATCGCGGCCATCGCCCTGTTTGCCGGCGCGTTCCTCGCCTTCAACACGTTGTCGATGACCGTCGTCGAACAGGTTCGCAGCGTCGGCCTGCTGCGCGCCGCGGGGGCATCCAGGCGGCAGGTCACCGGATTCATGCTCACCCAGGCCGCCGTGCTCGGAGCGTTCGGGTCGCTGGTCGGCGTGGGTCTGGGGGCGCTGCTTGCGGTCGGGATGGTCACCTACGTCCGGACAGTTGGCTCGGTGACGCTCGAGCGACCGCCGATCCCGCCCGATGCGATGGTGATCGCGTTCCTGGTCGGCCTTGGCGTCACGATCGCGGCCGCACTCGAGCCGGCCCGGCGTGCCGGCCGCATCCAGCCCGTTGAAGCCCTCAAAGCCAACCTGGACATGCCGGCTGCTCGGCGTGCCCGGCTACGCTGGCTGGCGGGGGTCTTCGTCGTCGTGTCGCTCGTCGGTCTCCTGGTCGCTCCTCGCGGTGCGGGCGTGATCCAGCTCCTCGTGGTCTACGCGATCCTGCTCGCCGGCACCCTGCTGATCCCGGTTGTCCTGCCGGCCGTGGCACGGCTGGCCGGGATCCCGTTCGCGGTCCTGCTTCGGCTCGAGGAGCGTCTGGCGCGTGGGTCCGTCACCCGCGATCCGGGCCGGACGGCCTTGACGCTGGGCGCCCTGACGATCGGGCTCGGCATGATCGTGGCGCTCGGCGGTGTTGGCCAGCACGCGCGTGCGGCGGCGGGGGCCTGGATCGCGGACGTCCTGCCAGGGGAATTGTTGCTCACGTCGATCCGCCCGGTCGCGGCCGACGAGGGCATCGAGGCGGAGATCCTGGCGGCCGTGCCAAGCATCGCCCGGATCAGCCCGATCGCGACGTTCGACATTGCCGTGGACGGCGTTCGTGCCGATGCCGCCGCCGTCGTCGGCGCGGATCTGGCGGCCGATGGGCGGCTCCAGTTCACGGCGGGGGATCGCGGGGCGGCGCTGGCCGCCATCGATGCCGGTGGTGCCACGATCGTGCCCGCTGGTCTCGCCGCGCGGATGGGCCTGGACCTGGGTCAGGTCCTGACGGTCCCGACCGCGACTGGCCAGGCCTTGGACCTGCGCGTGGCCGGTGTGGTGGAGCGGTCGATCCCGGGGGCGAGTGGCGAAGCGCTCCTTGTCGGTTGGAGCGATGCCACGACGCTCGGGGTCGGTGGCGCCGATGCGTTCGCGGTTCGCTTCGCGCCAGAGGCTCCGGCCGGCGCCCGCGAAACGCTCCGTGATATCGCGACCACCCACGCGCTCGATTTCGTCACGCTCGATCGGATCCAGGGCGCCGTCGACGACGCACTCGGACGGATCTTCGGGCTCTTCGACGCCCTGGCCGCCGTCGCGGTCGTCATCGCCGCACTCGGGATCGTCAACACGCTGACCATGAACGTCGTGGAGCGAGTCCGCGAGATCGGGATCCTTCGCGCGGCCGGGATGACCCGCCGCCAGGTGTGGCGTTCCGTGGTCGTGGAGGCCGGGATCCTCGGACTCGCTGGGGCCATCCTCGGCACCGTCCTGGGGCTCATCGTGGGCGCCGTGATGGTGATGCTGCCCGGTGGTCGCCTCGACGTCGCAGCCGGGATCCCATGGCAGGTCGTGGGTCTGACCGTCGTGCTCGGGGTGTCCGTGGCGATGCTCGCTGCCGCCTATCCGGCTCGTCTCGCCGCTCGTCTGCCGATCGTCCAGGCCGTCCAGTTCGAGTAACCGGATGCTAGACTCGCTGCGGCCGGTCACCGCTGGGGTGACCGCCAACGCGGAGTCCCGATGACGCTTGCCATCCCGAGACTCGACCGGTCAACGGTCGAGGAACGCGGCCTCACGATCGCCGACTTCCTTGTGCCCATCCGCCTCGGCGAGCGGGTCAACGCCCGGGTCCGCGACATCGCGCTCGTTGTCGCGGGCGCCCTTCTGATCTTTCTCACTGCCCGCATCTCGTTCATCGTGCCGGGTTCGCCCGTGCCCATCACCGGTCAGACGTTTGGCGTGCTGCTCGTCGGCGGGGCGCTCGGCTTCCGGCGTGGTCTCATCGGCGTGGCGCTGTACGTAGCCCTCGGGGTCATCGGCCTGCCCTTCTTTGCCGAGGGCAAGGGTGGGGTCTCGATCATCTGGGGGGCAACGGGTGGCTACCTCATCGGGTTCATCATCGCGGGCGCGCTCGTCGGGCGCCTGGCAGAGCTCGGTTGGTATCGCAAGCTCGGTGGGGCGGTCGGCGCGATGTTGATCGGGAACGCGGTCATCTACATCATCGGCCTGCCGTGGCTCGGCGT
>JBKKCW010000384.1:0-4964 GCA_046712485.1 Candidatus Limnocylindrales bacterium | reverse complement strand
TGTCCGAGGGTTTGACCACTCGCACATCCTTATCACGGATTTCCTGTCACTCTTCAGTTGTTAAGGTGCAGCGGCCGAGGCGCGACGGCCCGCGGCGCAGACATCCAATGATGGGGCTTGTCGGTCGTAGTGTCAAACCATCGACCCGGTGAGATCCGAGGTCCCGGACCCACCCGCGCGACCTCCACGGAGGCGGCACGACGGCGAATGGTATGGCCACCCCCAGGGTCTGTCAAACGCCTGCATTGGCCATGTCGGATCGAGGGCGCGAAGCCGACAAGCACCTCGGTCAACCGGTCGGGCATCCTCCCAGGAGTGGCCTGCCAGTCTGCGCTTCTTGATCGAAGGGCCACGCGTGGCCCTTCTCACGCCGGATCCGTGCTTCCCGGTCGGCAGCCAGCGTTCCAATGGCATGTCGCACTGCTCCCGAGCGGCTTCTGCAGTCCGGCAGACACGGCGCCGATCGGGTGCAAGCGAGTCAGATCGGACTCGTCTCCACGAGCAGGACGAACGCCGCGGCGCTAAGCCAGGAGAGCAGGGCCAGCTCGGCCGAGCCAGCGACGCCGAAAGGTCCGACGAGGAGCAGGTAGATGACGAGACCGAGGGCGGCGGCAGACCCGGCCTTGGCAAGGCGGAGCAGGATCTCGTAGACGAGGTTGCTCATCGGCCCTCAGACGGCCCGACGGCCCTGGAGAGCACGGATCAGGGTGACCTCGTCGGCATACTCGAGATCGCCACCGACGGGTAGGCCGCGCGCAATCCGGCTGACGGTCCCGACGACGGACTCCAAGCGCTCGGCCAGGTACATCGCGGTTGCCTCGCCCTCCAGTGTGGGGTTGGTGGCCATGATCACCTCGGCGAACGGGCGACCTTCGCGGGCGGCCGCATCGGCCCGCTCCAGGAGCTCGCGGATCTTGAGCCGGTCCGGCCCGATGCCATCGATCGGCGAGATCGCACCGTGCAGGACGTGGTACAGGCCCTTGAACTCGCCCGTGCGCTCGATCGCGAGAACATCGAGCGGCTCCTCGACGACACAGAGACGCGTTTCATCACGGCCGGAGTCGCGACAGATCGGGCACAGCAGCTGATCGGAGATGTTGAAGCAGCGATCGCAGAACACGACCTGGTCACGCACCGCGACGAGCGCCCCGGCCAGGGTTCGCGCCTCGGCATCCGGGGCTCGCAGCAGATGGAACGTGAGCCGCTGGGCTGTCTTGGGGCCGATGCCCGGCAGGCGCGCAAAGGCCTCGATCAGCTTCGCGACGGGTTCGATGACGGGCGAGACCACGTGGAGGCTTGACCTACATGCCCGGGAGGCGCAGGCCACCGGTCACGGCGGCCATCTTCTGCTCGGCGAGCTCTCTCGAGGCACGAAGAGCGTCATTGACGGCTGCGACCACGAGATCCTGGAGCATCTCGACATCCGTTGGATCCACCGCCGACGGATCGATCGTGATGCTGAGGAGCTCCTGCTTCCCGGTCACCGTCGCGCTGACGACGCCCCCACCGGCCGATCCGTCGACCGTTGCGGCCTCGAGCTCGGCCTGAACGCGCAGCATGTCCTGCTGCATCTGTTGCGCCATCCGTTGCAGGTTGGCCATTCCCATCGAGCGTCTCCTCTTGTGGGTTGTCGCTTGGCCCAGTCTGGGGCACGCGCCGGTACAACGCGGCGTCGGTCGCGGTCAGCTGACCTCGCCCACGTCGACGATATCGTCGGCAAAGATCCGCCTGGCTTCGGCGAGCACGTACGCGGCATCGGTCGGCGCGATCTCGATGTTGGCGGCAACGCAGCGGACGTTCACGGGACGGCCCAGGAAGGCGCCGACGGCAGTATCGAGCTCCCGCGCCTTCCGTTCCGCGACGTCCTTGAGGAAGCCCTTTGCTTCGGGAAAGCCGAGGGTCACGACGTTGCCGTCGACAGACAACGGGCGGCACTCATTGATGACCGCGCGCGTTGCCGGACCAACAGAAGCGACCACGTCCGACCAGCCCGTGACGAGGCGATCGAGGTCCGGGTTCGATCCAGTCGGGGGCACGTCCGGCGCCACGGGACGCTCCGTTTCCGTGGAGATCTGCGCATGGGCAGACGTGGTTGCCGGGCGTGGCGTTGCCCCGTGGAAGGGCTCGGCAGCGGCAGCAGGCTCCGGTGCGCGCGAGGGCTTGGCAGCGGCAGCAGGCTCCGGTGCGCGCGAAGCCTCGCCACCCGCTCGGAAGAGCGCGAGCTCCAGCTGGAACCGGAGCCCACCGATCCCGGCGCGGTTCGGGTCGATGGCGGCGATGCGGCGCCCGGCGGCAGCCAGGTCGGAAGGATCGTGCCGCGCGGATGCCGGATCGGCCAGACCGGCCACCAGGTCGATCCGGATCGCCTCGACAACCTGGTCGAGCAATGCGCGGATGTCCCGACCGCGCTCATCGAGGGCGTCGAGCAGGGCCACCCCGGCGGCGGCGTCGCCCCGGACAAGAACGTCGACGAACGTTTCGATCACCTCGGCGTCGGCCAGCCCGAGGAGGTCCCGGACCTGCGCCTCGTCGATCCGCTCGGCTGCCGCGGACAGCAACTGGTCGAGCATCGATTCGGCGTCGCGCATGCCGCCGGCGGCCAGGCGAGCGATCAGTCGGACGGCGCCAGCGTCGGCCTGCCGGCCATCGGCGGCCAGAATCCTCGTCAGCTTGCCCTCGATCTCAGGCACGGTCAGACGGCGGACGTCGTACCGCTGCAGGCGCGACAGGATCGCCGGCGGGAAGCCGGACGGCTCGGTCGAGGCGAACATGAAGACGACGAAGTCCGGCGGCTCCTCGAGCGACTTGAGCAGGGCGTTCCAGGCGTCGCGCGTGATCTGGTGCGCCTCGTCGAGGATGTAGACCTTCCGCTTGAGCTGACCCGGCGGGTACGGCAGGCGTTCGCGGAGGCCGCGCACATCGTCGATGCCACGGTTGCTCGCAGCGTCGATCTCGATCAGGTCGAGGGTCGTCCCTTCGCGGATGGACACGCACGAAGGACACACGTCGCAGGCGTCGCCGTCGCGGAGGTCGGTGCAATTGACGGCCTTGGCCAGGATGCGGGCCAGGGACGTCTTGCCGGTTCCTCGCGGTCCGACGAAGAGGATCGCGTGGCCGACTCGATCGGTGCGGACGGCGTTGCGCAGCGTCTGGACGACCGCTTCCTGGCCAACGATCTCGGAGAACGTCTGGGCACGCCAGCGTCGGTAAATGGCCTGGTGCGCGACGGTCGGGGTCACGACCTCCTCCGATCGAGGGCGAGCGCGAAGAATTTGCCGTGCACCCTCCGTCGACCTGGGAACTCCCGTGCCCACCATGACGAGCGGCTCGGACCAGGCCGTTCCGCGGCACCCGACGATGATCGCTTAGTGCTGCTTCCTTCCGGACCTGACACGGTTCGCGGTTCGCCGCTGCGCGGGACCCGGTCCTCAACGTCGCATCGTCGGGCGGCGTTCGAGAGCAGAGACCTCGAGAGGGAATTCAGCCCTGCTGGAGCGGATTGCAGGTACAGGGCACCGCTAGTTCCCCGCCTAGCACGGCCTGCGAAGGATACCCCGGTTGCCGCCACGGGGTGCGTGGCCCAATCGGGCCGAAGCGCCCGGTGGCGGTCGATCACGCCGTCCAGGTGTTCCGATCGTGGCCGAAGCGAACGACCGCGGAATCGAGGCTGCGGAGTCGCTCGATCGATCGATCGTAGGCGTCGATATCGGGCGACATCGAGCGACCCTCGAGTGGCGTTGGCTCGCCCGCCCATTCGGCGGCGGTATAGCACGCCTGGCCGGCGAGGATGACCAGGCCTCGCGGGGTTCGCACCGCGAGGGACTGGTGCCCGGGCGGGGGGCCCGGTGTCGCCAGGATCGTCACGTCCTCGGCGACCACGTGGTCGCCATCGACCTGCTGATACCGGGAGTCGTCGAAGTCGATCCACTCCAGGATCGTGTGATCGGTCGTGTGAGCGATCTCCCACTCGGCCGCTTGCACGTAGATCGGTATCCCGGGAAACGTCGCGTTCTGCCCGGCGTGGTCTGCGTGGAGATGGCAGTTCGCGACGGCGTCGATCTCGGCCGGGTCGACACCCACCGCGCGCAGGGCATCGGCGACCCGGGTCGGACGGGGATGGTAGCGCTCGTCGAGCTCCTCGTTCCCGAAACCGAAGCCCGTATCGAACAGGAGAAGGCCGGTACGATGGCGGACGAGGTGCGCCACCACGACACCCTGCATGCCAGGCAGCTCATCCCCAGGAAACGAGAACGTCCCGAGCTCGAGCGGAATGACCTCCGCGGAGCCAGTGTCAGCCATCGTTGCCGGCTTGCGTCAGATGCACGAGTGGTCGGCGGCGACGGTCACGCGCGAGCCCAACGACGGAATCGTTGCACCGGGAGCACGAATTCGGTCGTTCTGGGGTGGCGACAGGCCCCTTTGGGTCGAACCGTGCGCTGAACGCAAGGACCTGCGCCGGTCTGGCCGTCCTGTCGACCACTCGTGCACGCCGTGCAAGGCTCGGTCGAGGTCTTGCGCCACCAGCATGGGGCGCCTGGCCGGGGCGCTACTTGGCGGAGAGGGCGGGATTCGAACCCGCGACGGGTTGCCCCGAACCGCATTTCCAGTGCGGCGCCATAGTCCACTAGGCGACCTCTCCCCGAAACGATCGAACCGGCCGGGCAGAGCCCGACCGGCGAATGATGGGCCAACGCCCGCCGCGGCGCTAACCCGGCGGCGACCGGAGGCAGCGAGTGCGTGCCGCAGTTACCGATTTGCCGCACATGCCCGCCCCGTGGTGGGCGTCCAAGGCGAAGGCGCCGGAGAGGACCGGAGCGCACGCACTAGAGGTGCGTAAGCGAGGACCGGAACCGGCAACGCGCGCATTGGGCGTTCACCACGGGGCGGTTGGCGGAGAGGGCGGGATTCGAACCCGCGGTGCTTTCGCACACCGCTTTTCGAGAGCGGCACCATCAACCACTCGG
>JBKKCW010000383.1:0-4194 GCA_046712485.1 Candidatus Limnocylindrales bacterium | reverse complement strand
ACGCGAACCGCCGTCCTACAGCCGCTCGGTGGATATCTGAGGAAGCCCAACCGATTCGTCGAGCCAAAGCGGAGTAGGCTCCACGCCATGAATCGGTGGCGGCCGAATGTCTGGCGGCCGACTCTCTGGCGGACGTCGACGGAGCCGGACGAGGCCCGCGCCCGCATGGTCGCGGACCACCTTAAGGCTCGCGGCATCAGCGATGAGCGAGTTCTCCAGGCGATGGCCGCGATCCCGCGCGAGGCCTTCGTACCGGACGGCGCGCGTCAGGATGCCTATGCCGACGAGGCGCTCCCGATCGGCGCTGGCCAGACCATCAGCCAGCCATACATGGTTGCGCAGATGACCGAGCTCCTCGACGTTCAGCCGGATGACCGCGTCCTCGAGATCGGCACAGGTTCCGGCTATCAGGCGGCAGTCCTCGCGTGGCTCGGAGCACACGTGACCACGTACGAACGCCAAGAATCGCTGATCCCCGACGCGCGAGCACGTCTGGACGCGGCCGGCCTGGGCGAGCGCGTGGAGATCCGTCTCGCCGACGGGAGTCTGGGCGACCCGGACGGTGCGCCGTGGGACGGAATCATCGTGACCGCGGCCGCCCCGGCGATCCCGGCGGAGCTCCGCGATCAGCTGGCCGACGGCGGCCGCCTCGTTATTCCGGTAGGCCCCAGGGACCGCCAGATCCTTACCGTCGTCACTCGCCGCGGCCAGGAATGGCTCGACCGGCCCGACGGAGCCTGCGTCTTTGTCCCGCTCATCGGGGCTGGAGGGTTCGAGGCTTGAACAACCTTGCTATTGCGAGAGCGGGTGGCGCCAGCGAAGGCCGGGGAACCTGCTGAAGTCACGATCGCTCGTGATCCACTCGGAACCCGACTCGATCGCCAGGGCAGCCAGATAGGCGTCCGCAACGAGGTTGCCCTTGGCCCCGGCGATTAGACAAAGGCGCTCGAAGACTTCCCAGTGGCGTAATCCTGGCGAGATCAGCACGGCATTGGGCTGTGCTCTCAGGGCGTTTACGAATGCAAGGGCGCGGTCGATAGGTGCTGGTGGCGAGAAGATCCGAGGGTGTGTCGCGACGCGCATGAACCCACTGAGCACGAGCTCCGAGATTCCGAATGGTTCATCCGACGCCACCGCGGTAGCAAGCCAGTCACGGTATTGACTGTGCTCAGGAGCCGCCTCGCGAAAAGCATAGACGAGCACGTTCACGTCAACGAGGATCAGCGGTCGAGCCCTTCCATCTGATCCAGCAGGTCGGCGCTGTCGTCCAGATCAACGCCCGGAAGGAGCCGCCCCCCGCCGAAGGTCGGGAGCTCGATCGGGCGAGGTCGGTTCCCTGCCGGCCGGCGGGCAAGCGCCTCTCGCAGCGCGTCCTCGACCACGGCGTTGAGCGTCTTCCCCGAGACGGCAGCTCGCGCCTTGGCTTCTGCCAGCAGCTGGTCGTCGACCCTGATTGTCGTTCGCATGCATCAAAGCATCACGTGTCGTCATCAAGATGTCAACCAGCCATGCGGCGAGTGTCCTGTGACGGTCGGTATACTCGGCCGGCCATGACCCATGTCTTCGTCGCGCCGCACCCGGATGACGTCGCGCTGTCCTGCGGAGGGCTGATCGCGAGCCTCCGCGAGCTGGGTCAGAACGTCACGATCCTCACCGTCTTCTCCGGCGATGGATCGATCGATCGGCTCTCGCCCTACCAGCGTGAGGCACTCGGGTTCGGATCCAAGGCGTTGTGGCCATCGACCGAGGCGTTCAATCGCGCCGGCATCCAAGCGGACTGGCCGACGGCCGGCTTCGCGCCGGCTTGGGCGGCAACGGAGGAAGGTCTCGAAGCGACCCAGATCGAGTCTGATGCCGCAGCGAAACGGTTCTGGCAGCGGTCATCGTGGTACCGGCGAGCGAGCATCCGCAACGTGCCGCTGGCCGACCAGCCGGTCATCGACGAGCTACCGACGCACGGCGCGGTGCTGACCACGGAGATCGTCGAGGCCGCGTCGGCAGGCGACCTCGTCGCGCGCCGCCGGATCGAGGACGAGCGATACGCCTATTTCGCGGAGGCGTCGGTCGTCTTTCTGGACCTGCCCGACGCCGTGTTCCGCGGCTACGAGGGCGATGCCGAGCTGCTGGGCAATCCGCATGACGACGACGAGCCGCCACACGATCTCCTGCGCGAGGAAATCGCCCGGCTGGAACCGCAGCGGGTCTACTTCCCGTTGGGGGTGGGCGGGCACGTGGATCATCAGCTCTGTCGGGACGTCGGTGTCCAGCTCCTCGCCGAGCCGCGGCGCTGGGTCATGCCCGGGCCGGACTACGCGGGCATGGTCGCGTTCTACGAGGACTTCCCGTATTCGCTCTGGAACGACTTCCGCGGCCTCGACGGACTCGGCGACGACCCATTCGCCGCCCTTCCGCGGGACGTCAGCGTTCGCCCCGAGTTTGCCGACATCACCGACGTTCTCGAGACCAAGATCATGGGGATCAGCCTGTACGAGAGCCAGATCGAGCGCCTGTTCGATGGCACGCGCGAGATGGCCGGTGCGGTCCGTTCGCAAGGCCGCCTGATCGCGGAGCTCGGCGAGGTGGACGGCTCCGCCGAGCGTTACTGGGTCTCCGGCCGCGTCTGACGCGACGACCTCGGGGGTAACGGCGGCGCCCTGGTCGCGGCGCGACGTTGTCGTGCTGGCAGGATCGTTCCTGGTCGGGATCCTCATCCGCCTCGTGCTGCTGCCGACGGATGGGCTGCGCGGGGACATCGATCAGTTCGTGCTGTGGGTGCACACCATCGCGGTCGATGGGCTCCCGAGTGCCTACGACCTGAACCTGTCGTTCCCACCGGTCATGGTCTACATCTGGGGTGTGCTCGCGGCACTCGTGCCCGCGTTCGCGACCGTCACCGATGGCTCGGACCCGGCCATCCGTGCGGTCATGAAGCTGCCGGCCACGATCGCGGACCTTGGACTCGCTGCGCTGGCCGCCTGCGCGCTTCGACGGGAGCCACGATGGGCAGCGGTGGCCGCGGCGGTCATCCTGCTCCATCCGGCGGTGATCGACGTCAGCGCCTGGTGGGGGCAGTACGAATCGATCTACATGCTCCCCGCGCTCGCCGCGGCTGTGCTGGCAATCAACGGCCGAAACGGCTGGGCGGCGGCGGGGATCGCGGTCGCGCTCATGACGAAGCCGCAGGCATTGCCGATGCTGGTGCCGTTTGCGGCGTGGTTCTGGGCAACCGGCGGCTGGCGGGGGTTGGCACAGGCGACGGCGATCGGCGCCGGGGTGGCTGTCACCCTATGGCTCCCGTTTCTCGCCGCAGACGGCCCTGTCCGGTATCTGGGAAACCTGGCCGAGTACCAGGGCGGGATCTTTGCCGTGCTCTCGTTGCGGGCATGGAACGTCTGGTGGCTCGTCCAGGAGGCCGCGGCAGGTGGCGCGTTCGTCGTCGACAGCGTCCCAGTCCTTGGGCCGCTCACCCTGCGCCACGTCGGACTGGCCGTGGCCGGGTTGCTCGAGCTCGTCGTAGGCATCGCGGTGATACGGTCACCGCGGCCGCAAACGCTGCTCCTGGCGTTGGTAGCGTCGGTACTCGTGGCATTCACATTCCTGACAACGATGCACGAGCGGTATGCCTACGGCGCGGTCATCTTCCTGGCGCTTCTGATCCGGGAACGGCGATTGCGCTGGCTCGGCGTCGCATTCGGGATCGTCTTCACCGTGAACCTGCTGGCTGCTGTGCCTCCGACGCCCGACCTGGCGGCCATTCTGCCGGTGGCGGGCTGGTTGGGGGTCGCGGGTTCCGTCGCCATGCTTGGGATCACCGCGGCGACCCTGTCTCTTCTTTCCCGGCAACCGGTTGAACGTGCGCCCTGACCGGTTCGACGCCCTGTTCATAGCGTTCGCGGTGGCGGCGAGCATCCTCATCCTCGCCCTCGGAGCCGGCCTAACGTTCTTCTCCGACGAGTGGGCGTTCATCGAATCGCGGGCACTCGGCGATCCCACCACGTGGTTCTCGCCTCACAACGAACACTGGGCAACGCTGCCGATCCTGGTCTATCGGGCCCTCGTCGAGACGATCGGAATCGGGTCGTACATGCCGTACCTGGTCGTGCTCGTCCTGCTGCACGTTGCCGTGGTTGGCCTGGTGTACGAGCTCGTCCGGCGAAGCTCCGGACCCCGGGCCGCGCTCGCGGTCAGCACGGT
>JBKKCW010000382.1:0-6940 GCA_046712485.1 Candidatus Limnocylindrales bacterium | reverse complement strand
CTTTCAGGACAACGAGATCTACGTTCCCGAGATGCTCATCAGCGCCCGCGCCATGAAGGCCGCAGTGGCGCTCCTCGAGCCACTCCTGATCGGGTCCGGTTACCGGCCGGAGTATGTCGCGGTGATGGGCACGATCAAGGGCGATCTCCACGACATCGGGAAGAACCTCGTTGGGATGATGCTCAAGGGCGCGAGCTTCGAGATCTTCGACCTGGGAACGAATGTCTCGGTCGACAAGTTCATGGCCGCCGCCCGGGAGCACAAGCCCGACATCATCGGGATCAGTGCCCTGTTGACCACGACGACGGGCGGGATGCGGGGCGTCATCGAGGCGGTCCGGGCCGCCGAGGATCTCCCCTACCTCAAGGTCATGGTTGGTGGGGCGGCGGTGACCAAGGAGTTCGCCGAGCAGATCGGAGCGGACGGGTGGGCGCCCGACGCGGCCTCGGCCGTGATCCTGGCCAAGGGCCTCGTCGCCGATGCCCGCAGGGCGCGCGCGGAGAACGTCGCATGATGGACCGGCCGACCGCCGACGCGCGCCCCGGTCATCGCCTGCACCTGCTCGCGATCACCTGCGACATCCTCCTGCGGCCGGCCTATTTCTTCGCTGCCCGCTCACCGCACGTCGTGGACGTGGTCCACCTCAGTGCCGCGCTCCACGCCGAACCGCTCACGCTGGGCGAACGGATCCAGCAACAGGTCGACGCCGCCGGCCCAGGGATCGATGCGGTCGTCCTCGGCTACGGGTTGTGTGGCGGCGCCACCGCCGGCCTGACCGCGCGATCGATCCCGGTCGTGCTGCCTCGAGCGCACGACTGCGTCACCATCTTCCTCGGCGATCGCGAGCGGTACCGGACCGAGCACGAGACGACGCCGGGAACCTACTGGTACGTCCAGGACCAGATGGACCGCGGGAACGACCTGAAAGGCTGGCTTCTCGGCGACGCCGCACGTTCCGATGATGTCGAGACGACCCGGGCGGACTATGTCGAACGGTTCGGCGAGGAGAACGCCACCTACCTGATGGAGATCCTCGGTGAGTGGCGGACGCGCTACGAGCGCGGTGCCTTCCTCGACACGGGTCTGGCGCCCGCCGACGAAGCCGCCCGCCGTGCCCGCGAGGAATCGGAGCGGCGCGGCTGGCGGTTCGAGCGCACGCTCGCCGACCTGAGGCTCGTCCGCCGGCTCCTGTACGGCGACTGGAACGACGAATTCCAGATCCTGCAGCCCGGCGAGCGGCTGGAGATGAGCTACGACGACGACGTGGTGCGCGCCGTGGCGGCGGCCGGATCGGCGAGCCGGCCCGCCCGGTAGGCTCCGATGAACTCCAGGCCGAAGGGGTCCGCGCCCGTGAGCAGGTCAACCGCCAGCCGATAGATCTCGGCGTCGCGATCGGGCGCAAGAGCCCGCCGCACGTCCGACGCCACCGGATCGACGATTCCGCTGTCCTGTCCGGCCTGGACGCACAGATCGAGAAACACGTCGCCGATCAGCCGGCGACCGGGCATCCCGAACGAGACGTTCGAGATCCCGCTGGTGATATGCAGGTCGGGCCCGTATCGCGCTCGAAGCTCGCGAACGGCTTCGAGGTACGCCGAGCCTCCATCGCTGTCCACGCCGATCGGGATCACCAGGGGGTCTACGTACAGGTCGGAGAGCTGCATGCCGTGCCCGAGCGCCATCTCGACCATTTCGACGGCCCGGACCATCCGTTCCTCGGTACCGCTCGGCATCGTCGCCCCGGTGGACGACAGGACGACCGGCGACCCACGCCCGACGGCCAGGTCGAGCACGTCGGTTCGGTCCGCCGCCGCGGAATTGAGCAACGGGGCCGCGCCATCAGCCCAGCTCGGATCGAGCTGGTCCAGGGCGACCGCCATGACCGCGGAGTCCGACGAGTCGATCGAGAGCGGGACGGAGGAGGCGGGTCCGACCACCCCGACGAGCCACGTCATCGCCTCCAGGCGGCCGTCGACATCGGGCGAGATCTCGTCGACGTTGTGGTCGAGGTACGCGGCCCCACCGGCGATCTGGCGGGCAGCCATCCAGCGAACATACGTCGCCGCGAGGTCGGCGTCCGGACCGCGGGACATCCCCTCCAGGACTGCCGCCATGACGTGCTTGACCCGCCCGGACCTGAACTCGCGGGTGTCCTGGATGACGGGCGCCACGGGCAGAAGCGCCTCGCCAGCATCGACCGGTACCCGAACGGCCGGCTGGCCCGACGACGTCTGTCCGATCCTGCTCCCGTCGGCGCGGACGACCCGGGTCGTGTGGATGTTCTCGCCGATGACAACGAACGGCGGCAAGACCAAAGCTCCGGACACGGGTAGCCTCCGAGGAAACGACTGGGCTCAAGCGGCGAGCGGCACGAACCGACAGCCATCAACGAACAGCTCGAAGAAGTCGGCTTCAGTCTCCAGCTCGACGTGCTCGATCCGGGCGACCAGGGCCTCCAGGGCATCGCGACGGCTTGCCGACAGCAGCAGCGCCGTCGCCCCGTGGAGTGCCGCATTTCCGACACGCTCCACGCGGTCGACCGGGACCGGTGCGAGGAGCCCGATCTCGATGGCGTTGACCACATTGACAGCGTTCGCGAATCCGCCCGCCAGGTAGACCCGATCCACCCCGTCGGCGGTCACGCCCAGCCGACGCAACAAGATGCGCTGGCCGCAGGCGTTGGCCGCCTTGGCCTGCGCCAGGAGGCTGGCATCCGAGCGCGAGAAGGTGATGCCCTGGACGGGCGCGACGAGAAACTCATCGAGGCCGTCGCGGAACCGGCCCTCGGTGTTCATCCAATCGGCGCGTCGGAGCTCAGCGAGGATGTCGACGAGGCCCGAGCCACAGATTCCCGTGGGAGCTTCGTCTCCGATCGTCTCGAACGCGAACCCCTGGCCATTCAACCGAACCGATTCGATCGCGCCGTCCGCGCCGGGCATGCCAAAGCGCACCAGCCCACCTTCGAAGGCGGGCCCGGCCGGGCACGATGCGGCGAGATAGCGCGTCCCGTCGGTGACCACGACCTCGGTGTTGGTCCCGATGTCGACAAGCATGCGGACGCCCGCGCCGCCTTCGAGGTCGATCGCGACCAGGTCTGCCGCGGTATCCGCCCCGACGTGGCTGGCGATGAGTGGCGCGCCGACCACGCGGCCGTGCGGGTTCATGAGCAGCCCGACCTGGTGGGCCCGCCGGCGGACCCAGGTCGACGAAGTCTCCCCGTCGAGCATGGCCTGCTAGGTGATCGAGCGATACGGCCATTCGCCGATCGGTGCGATGTCGATCCCGAAGAACAGGTCGCGCATCGTGCTGTTGGCGACGACGACCGCCTCATACACTTCGTGGCGATCGATGCCGAGCTCGCGATAGAGGTCGCGGATCTGATGGTTGAGGGCGCGGCGAAGGGCCAGCCGCATCGTCCCGGGGAAGTCCTTCTCGTATGAGATCCGGGTCATGACATCGCTACCGCCAAAGCGCTGCGGGTTCTCCAGGGCGCCGCCAGCGACGGGGTTGCCGGTCAGGAGGTCGACGACCTGGAAGGCAACCGTGGAGGTGCCCACGTCGATCGCCAGCCCCAGGACGTGCTTGCGGCGCAGGTCGATGGGCTGACCGGCGTAGCGAACCGCGAGATCGTCCGCCGTGACCACCGGATCCAGTGTCCCGACCGGCCGGACAGATGCGCCGAGGATGCGCATCCGCCGGCGAATGATCGAGAACTCGACATCGCCCGACATGTCCTCGATCTGTGCCTGGCAAGCGAGCCGGAACTGCCCGGGCAGGTACGCCTCCGCATTGGTCCTCGGCGAGAGCCCCTCGCCACCCTGGCGAACCTCGATCACGCATTCGCGGCAACGACCGGTGCGACGGCAGGAGGCGGGTACCGCCTCCGACACCTCATCCGCGTAGTCAAACAGCGTCCGGCCCACCATCAGGGGTCGATGCTCGGTGCCGTGGATGACCGCGGGCACTCGCGGCTCCAGCTGGTCGAGGGGCGCGGTCCCGCGACGGCGTGCCGCGGTGGCGCTGTGGATCGGACTATCGCACGCTGGTAGCGGTTCTGCAATCGTTACCGACGACGCTAGGCCCCGGTCGGCACCGGCCCCGCGCTGGGCCTTGGTGTGAATGTGGTAGGCAGGAGGACGGTCCGCGGCTCTCCGCCGCTGAGCCGCTCGAGCAGCAATTCGGCCGCAGTCCGACCAAGTTGCAACGTATCCCGCGAAACGGACGCAATCGGCGGCGATTGGAGCTGTGAGAGGTCCACTTCGTCACACGTGATCAGCGACATGTCGTCCGGGATCCGGATCCCGTGCCGGGACAGGGCACGCACGCATCCAGCGAGGACTTGGTTCCCCCCGGCGACGATTGCCGTGGGCCGTGGGTGCATGGCCAGGAGCTGCTCCGTGCTCCGCTCCCCGTGTTCCGCGGAAAGTGAGCCGACAAGGCTGATCGTGTCATCGGGCCTGCCCCGGGCCGCCACAGCGTCCGCCATGCCGGCGATCCGCTCCCGAACCGGCCATAGGTCCAACGCTCCCGTGATCAAGGCGATCCGGCGATGACCGAGATCCAGGAGATGGCCGATGCCCGCGCGCATGCCCTCGCGATGGTCGTTGCGGACGATGCTCGCGCGGAGGTCCCCGGATACATCCCGATCGATCAAAATGATCGGCACGTCGACCTGGGCCAGAATGTCGAGGGTCGACTGTCGCCGTTCGCTGGCAAGCGACAGGATCATCCCGTCCACGCGGCGCGCCTGGAAGAACCGGATATGGGCCGCGTCCAGCTCCGGATCGTTCTCCGAGTTCATCAGGAGCATCGAATAGCCGGCGGCACGTAGCATCGATTCGGCGCCGGACGTGATCGTCGCGATGAGCGGGTTGGAGATATCGCCGACTACATAGCCGACCGACAAGGTCGCACCGCGACGCAGGCTCTGGGCCAGAAAATCGGGCTCGTACTCGAGCTGCCGGACCGCCGCGAGCACCCGCTCGCGCATATCGGAGCTGACGTCGGGGTGCTCGGACAGGACGCGCGAGACGGACGAAATCGCGACATTGGCAAGCTCGGCGACTTCCCGCATGCTCGCCCGCTTGCGTCGGACGTCGCTCCGCCGGGCGTCAGTCATGCCGTCCTCCGTTTGGCCAGCGTTGCCGTCGGGACGTTCCCGGAACGGCGTTCCGGGACGTTCCAGAAACGCTTTCGGGACGGTAGCACAGCGCTCGGCAATTTGACGCAGCCGGGGGGCGATGACAGGATGCGTAATCGAAACTGGAAACGGTACCGCCTCGACCGGAACGCTCGGCGGCGGACCCTCACCGCGCCGCCAACGGAGCCTCGGAGGTCACGATGACAGCAACTCCACATCCTGACCGCCTCGAGTGGTACCGGACGATGGTCCGGATCCGCCTGTTCGAGGAGAAGGTCCAGGAGCTGTTCATGGCGGGACAGATCCAGGGAACGACCCACCTCTGTCAGGGCCAGGAGGCCGTCTCGGTCGGTGCCATCACCGCCATGCGCCCCGGGGACGTGCAGACGAACACCTACCGCGGTCATGGCGAGGCGCTGGCGCTCGGGATGGACCTGGAGACCGCGTTCGGCGAGCTGATGGGCCGAACGTCGGGTGGGTCGGGCGGTGTGGGGGGGTCGATGCATCTGATCGACTTTTCAAAGGGCAACATTGGAGCGAATGCGATCGTCGGCGCCGGACTACCGATCGCCCTCGGAGCAGCCGTCGCGTTCCAGATGCAGCGCAAGCCAAACGTCGCGCTCAGCTTTTTCGGGGACGGCGCGACGAACATCGGGACGTTCCACGAATCATTGAACATGGCCGCTGTCTGGAAGGCGCCGGTCGTGTTCATCATCACCAACAACCTGTACGGCGAGTACAGCCCGCTTCGGTCCACGACGCCCATCGACGACCTGGCTCGGCGCGCCGACCCGTACGGCATGCCCGGGATCGTCGTGGATGGTCAGGATATCGATGCCGTGCACACCGCCACGGTGGAGGCAGCCGAACGTGCACGTCACGGGGATGGCCCGAGTCTCCTCGAGATGAAGACCTACCGCTACCGGGGCCACAGCCGGAGCGATCCGGCCGAGTACCGGCCGGCCGGTGAGCTCGATGCCTGGAAGACCCGCGACCCGATCGATCTCCTCGGTGAGAAGATCATCGCGGAAGGCCTGATCGGCCCGAACGATCCGGTGGAGATCCGGAACGAGGCGCAAGTGGAGATCGACGCTGCCGCCGACCGCGCGGCGGCCGCCCCCTACCCCACGCTCGAGGAGACCCGCCCGTATGTCTACGCTGACTGAGTCTGCGCCTGCGGGTGCGGCCGACGCCGCAATCGAGCTGACCTATCGCGAAGCGATCAATGCGGCGCTCGATGACGCGATGGCCGAGGACGGCACTGTCCTCCTCCTAGGCGAGGATGTCACGGCCGACGGCGGCGTGTTCAAGACGAACATCGGGCTCGTCGAGAAATATGGCTCAGAGCGCGTCCGCGCCACGCCCATCTGCGAGAACGCCTTCGTCGGCGTCGCCCTCGGGATGAGTCTCGTCGGCCTCCGTCCGGTCGTCGAGATCATGTTTGCGGACTTCCTCCCCACGGCCGGGGACGCAATCGTCAACCAGCTGCCCAAGTACCGCTACATGTCCGGTGGCCAGACCTCGGTGCCCGTCACGATCCGCTCGATCAGCGGCGCGACGGGGCGCTTCGGCACGCAGCACAGTGCGACCGGGGAGAGCTGGTTCATGCACCTGCCCGGGCTCCGCGTCGTGACCGCCAGCTCCCCGGGGTCGGCATACAGCCTCCTGCGTGCCGCCATCGCCGACCCGAACCCGGTCCTCTTCTATGAGCACAAGGGTCTCTACGGCCGGAAGGGCCCGGTCGTCCGCGGCGAGGTCGCCGAGCTAGGGAAGGTGGCGGTCATGCGATCGGGATCGGAC
>JBKKCW010000381.1:0-6773 GCA_046712485.1 Candidatus Limnocylindrales bacterium | reverse complement strand
CGCGCGAGCGTTGGAAAGCCGGGATCGGATCCCGATCCCGATGTCGTCCGCTTCGCAAAGGAGTGCACCTCGATGACGACAGGGTTCCCGGCGGCCGTCGTCGGCCGGTCATTCGTGCAACGTGTTCTGCCGCTGCTGACGGCCATGGTCGTATTGGCCGGCTGCACCTCGTCAACGGGCTCCGCGGGGCCGGAAGGGGGTACCGCGGCGCCGACGGCGACAACGTCGGGATCGGTCGAGCCCCCGGTCCCGCCGCCGAGCCCCACGCTCGCACCGTCCGGGACGATCACCCTCTACACCTCCGTCACCCAGGGGACGGTCGATGCGGTCATCGAGGGGTACGCCGCCGCGCAGCCAGCCGTCAACGTCGACGTCTTCCGGGCACCGACCGGCGAGCTCGCCGCTCGGATCGCCGCTGAGCTGCGCACCGGGGAGATCGGCGGCGACATCCTGTGGCTGACCGACCCGCTGTCGATCCAGACCTATAGCGCCGATGGCCTGCTTGTCGAGTGGGAGCCTGCGGCGGCCGCCGACATCGATCCGGCGTACCGCGGCGAGACCTTCTGGGGAACGCGGTTCCTGAACATGGTCATCGTCCGTGGCGCGGATGTGCTTCCCGGCCCGACCACATGGACGGATCTCGCCGACGCCTCGTACAAGGATGCCGTGGCCATCCCGGACCCCGGATTCGCCGGTTCGGCGTTCGGCACGCTGGCCTACTTCACCCAGCAGGACGGGGTCGGCCTGGACTTCTATCGCTCGCTCAAGGCGAACGGCACGACCCAGGTCAAGACCCCGGACGAAGTGACCACCGGCGTCGCCGAGGGCCGCTTCAAGGCCGGGATCACGATCGACAATTCGGCTCGAACGGCGATCGCCAAGGGATCGCCGGTGGAAATGGTCTGGCCCTCGGACGGAGCGATCGCGATGTACAGCCCGATCGGCGTCGTCGCCGCGACCGACAACGCCAGCGCGGCCGAATCGTTCGTCGAGTTCGTCCTGTCCGACCCGGGGCAGATCGCGATCGCCGGGACCGGCTTCCAGCCGATCCGGGCCGGTCTTGGCGGCCCGGAGCCGGGGGGTGACCAGGTCTTCCCGGACTGGGCTTCCGCATTCGGGCACCAGGAGCAGTTGCTGGCGGACTATCGCGCCATCTTCGGTGGCTGAGTCTGCCCTGACTCGACGCGCGGCGATCGCCTCCGTCGCCGCGATCGCGCTCGTGATCATCGGCTGGCCGATCGCGCGGCTGTTCGGTGTCGCGTTCGAGGATGGCATCGGCACCGTCATCGCGACGCTATCCGGCCCGCTCGCCACGGCTGCGATCGCGAACAGCCTGTGGACCGGCGCGACCGTGGCGCTGCTGGCCGTGGTTGCCGGCACGACCGCGGCGATCGTCACGGAGCGAACCGCCGTGCCCGCGCGGAACTGGCTCCGCGCCGGGATGCTCCTTCCCTTGCTCGTGCCACCATTCGTGGGGGCGTTCGGTTGGGCGCGCGCGTACGGGCCGCGCGGGCTGACCGACCAGCTCGTCGGTCTGAGCGTGCCGGGTCTGTTCGGCCCGATCGGGATCGTGCTGGTCCTCACGGTGGCCGCGACGCCGCTCGCGTACCTGGTGATCGCGGCCGCGCTGGCGAGCCGGGTGGAGCCCGATCTCGAGCGGGCGGCCCGCGCGAGCGGCGCCACCTGGTTCGCTACCTTGCGGACGATCACGCTCCCGCTCCTTCGGGTGGCGATCCTGTCGGCCTCGGTCGTTGTCTTCGTGTTCGCGATCAACGCGTTCGGAGTGCCGGCCGTGCTGGGCACGCCCGCCGGGTTCGCGACGATCACGACGCGCCTCTACCAGGATCTCGCGCTGTCGGCTGACGCCGCTGCGTTCGTTCGCGCGACCACCATGGCGGCGACGCTCGTCGCACTCGCGCTCGTGGTGGTCGGCTCGACCGATGCGCTGCTCGGTCGCCGCGGGGCGATGCGGACCGGACTCCCGTCGGGTGGCGCGGTGACCGGCCGAGGTGGACGAATCGTGGCACTGCTGATGGGCGCCGGCATCGTCGCGACCGTGGTGGTGCCCCTGATCGCGCTCGTCCTGGCGGCGCTCACGCGGGCCGTGGGACTGGCTCCGCTGCCCGAGAACTGGACGCTCGCAAATTTCGGGGAGGCGCTCCATCCCAGGTTCGTGTCGGGTCTTGCCAACAGCGTCGTGCTGGCGGTCTCGGCAGCCACGATCGTTCTCGGGTGCAGTGCGGTGGGCATCGCCGCCATGCGCGGCCGGTCGCGGATCCTGGCGACTGCCGTGACGGCCGGGTTCGCGGTGCCAGGCAGCGCACTCGCGGTCGCCGTGCTCCTGGCGTACGGAGGCTGGCTGCGTGACAGCCTGGCCATCATCCTGATCGTCTACGTCGCGAAGTTCTGGGCGCTCGGCTACCGGCAGCTTGCCGGTTCGTATGACCGGCTCCCGCCCGACCAGATCCGGGCCGCCCGGGCGAGCGGGGCCGGTGCGCTCGATACGGTCCGCTCTGTCGTCGTGCCGATGCTGCGGCCCTCGATCGCTGCTGGCTGGCTGATCGTGTTCGTCTTCGCCCTCCACGAGCTGACCATGTCCAGCCTGCTGTACGGCCCGGGCAGCGCCACGCTGGCCGTCGTCGTCCTCAACGTCCAGCAGCTCGGTGACCCGACCGTGAGTGCGGCCCTGGCTGTCCTGCTCACGGCGATCGTCGCGCTTGCCGCGGCCCCGCTCGCCGTCCTCGGGTCGGGCGAGCCATGGGCTCGTGCCGTCCGCGGCAACCGCGCGTGACGCCCCATGAGGGTCCAGCCGTCGAGTGTCGGGGGGTGCGTATCGGGTACGGCTCGACGGTCGTGGTCCCCGATCTCGACCTCGAGGTGGCGCGTGCGGAGATGGTCGCTCTGCTGGGGCCCTCCGGATCTGGGAAGACGACGATCCTTTCGGCGCTTGCCGGGTTCGTGGAGATCATGTCGGGTGAGATCGACATCGGTGGTCGCCGGGTGGCCGGTGACGGCCGGCACGAGCCACCCGACCGGCGCGACGTGGCCGTCGTGTTCCAGAGCTATGCGCTGTGGCCGCACCTGAGCGCACTCGAAACCGTGGCGTTTCCGATCCGCCGCCGAGGCGTACCAGCGGCCGATGCCAGTCGTGAGGCCCTGCGCATCCTCGAGCAACTCGGGATCGCACACCTTGCGGAGCGACGACCCGCGGAGATGTCCGGCGGTGAGCAGCAGCGCGTCGGTCTTGGTCGTGCCCTCGCTCGAAACGCCGGCACGTTCCTGTTCGATGAGCCGACGGCGCATCTGGACACGTCCCTTCGTGAGCACCTTCAGGCGAACATCGCCGAGCAACGTCGTCGGACAGGCGCCGCAGCGGTCTACGCCACGCACGACACGGGCGAGGCCCTGGCGCTGGCGGATCGGGTCGTCCTGATCCGCGACGGACGCATCGTCCAGCAAGGGTCACCGACGGCCGTCTATGAGCGACCGATCGATGTCTGGGCGGCCCGCCTCACGGGACCCGCGTCCATCATCGACATCCGAGTCGCCGAGGCGCGAGGTGACCGAGTGCGGGTCGAGCTCGACGGTGTCTCCCAGACCGTTGTGGCGGGGCCGGCGGCACCGAGTCGTAGCGGGATCATGCGAGCCATCGTTCGACCGGACTGGGGGCGGCTCGGTGGGGACCTGCCCGGTCGACTCGAGGACTTCGCCTTCCGGGGGACCCATACGGACTACTCGCTCGCGACGCCGGTGGGGCGAGTCGGGTTGCGCGCCGCTGGGCCGCCAACTGCCGATCGCGGTGCAGCCGTCTGGTGGTCGCTCGACCGGGTGTGGCTGCTTGCAGACGGAGCCGACGCCGAGACCACCGACATCACGAGCCGGGCTTGACGGCGGCGCGGCGTCAGGCGTCGGAGCGTCGGTTGCTCCTGACTTCCGGGAGCGCCGCGAGCGCGAGAGCGCGCTGCGTCTGGGTCGCATAGCCGGCTGCGTTCAGCATCAGGTCGTGTGGCAGTCCCAGCACATCGGCCAACTTCAGGACGAGGCTGGAGCTCGCGCCGACCGATCCGGCCTCGAGACTTGTCAGGAAGCGTGGTCCGGGCGTCCCACCGATGGCCGCAGACAGGGCTGCCACATCCAGCCCGCGAGCCTCGCGATGCTGGCGCACGATCGCCCCGAGATGGGCCCCATGGATACGGTCGACACCCACGCCCGTCAGGATAGCGGCAGCGGCCAGCGTCCCGGCCGCTGCTTCGGGCGCCCGGTGACCTACCGTGCCTTCCGCTTGCGTCGTGCTGGCTGGTCCGCATCGACCGGTCGCGTCAGCCGGTCGCCGACCTCGGCGCTGACGGCACCCCACAGAATATTGGCAGCCAGCATCACGGGCGCCCGTCCCAATCGGTCCCGGTCTGGTGGGGGCATGATGCCCATGGCAGGCGCGATGACGCCGTAGTTCATCGCCCAGAACCCCGCACCGAACAGGCCACCCCAGAGCGCCGCCGGCCGGGGCCGGCCCAGCAGATGTCGGCAGACCTGGTGTATCCCCGCGGCCGTCGAACCGATCCCGAGATGGACCAGCGCCGTTCCGAGTCGTCGCGTCTCTTCGTCAACGCTACCGCCCGCGATCCTGTCGAGGAGCGCGTCTGACAACTTCCGCGGCGGCTGCTCCCCGAGCAGTCCGAAGCGCTGGGCAGTCAGCATCAGGACGCTCATGGCGAGCGTCCCGATCAGGCCGGCGAGGACGCCAGCCCCGAGAGCCTTGGTCACCGATCCGTCAGCCACGCGACGCCCATTCCAGCCACGGGGCGCACTCGCCCGCTCGTTCCATCGCACCCGTGCGTCGGTCAGCCCGCCGGCGAGCGGTCCTCGCTCGGATCGCTGGTCACCTCCTTGGGATCGATGCCCGTGAAATCGCGCGCCGTGGACGTCCCGGTCGGCCGCTCCGTCGAGCCTTGCGTCCCCGTGTTGTGTCGGCCGGCCTCGTCCTCCTGCTTCGCGACATCCTCGCCGCGGCGGGTCACGCTATCGACGTTTGTCTGTTTCTCATTGAAGGTGTGGTCCGGCATGTCTGTCTCCTGCCTATCAGGCCGCCGACGGCGGCAATCTGACGAGCGTAACCATCTTCTCTGCCGGCCAATCCCGACGTATGTGGCTCGACCTCGCAAGCTCGTTGCAACAATCCCTGCGTGACGCGAAGACGGGGCATGGGAGCGCGACATCTCTCGGACCGACGTCCTTCTAGTGTTCGGGCGCTGTCCTCATGACCACTGATTCGGTGGAGTGGTCCAGTCGACCGTTCGAGCCATGCCCATGACCTGCATCAGCCACGGCGATCAACGTCGATAGCAGCACGACGCCCAGGACGGCGACCGAGCCCGACGTGGCGACCGAACGCACCGCGCCGACCGAGCGACCAACCACGAGTCTCGCGTCCAGGTCCAGGAGCCGGGCAGTCAGCACCCCCATCAGGCCGAGCTCGAAAGCGACCGTCGTGCCGTCAGCGATGCCCAAGGCTTCGGGACCGATGAGCGGCAAGCCGACGGTCCGGGACCAGGCCCAGGCGCCAATCAGTGCGAGGTTAACCCCGAGTCCGGTCCAGGCCAGCCGGCGCGAGCTCGGATAGGCGCAGACGGCAATCGCGAACGCCGCCTGAAACAATGCCGCCCAGTAGAAGCCGAGACCCAGATCACCGAGCGACGTTACGTGGCCCGGACCGGCTGCGAGATGGATCGCGGCGGCCGCGAGCGAGAGGCCGGCGGCAACCACGGTCTCGAACCGCCGGACTGCCCGGACGGAAGACCGGCGGGAGGCGCCACCGTTCCTCGGTGGGCCCCAGGGCTCGCGTTCGTCGTACGCGACCGCCAGGCGCCCTGATCGCATCGTTCGGTCGTACGCGGCACGCAGAAGGATCGCGCCGCCACCCACCAACAGGAAGGTGGCGGCCACGTTCTCAACAAGCGCATGACCGCCGAGCATACCCGGCATCATCATCTAGATCCGGGAGGACGCCGAACCTCGCGACATGTAGGCCACGCCGAGGCTTACGCCCGCCAGAGCGGCATGAATGACGTGCAGGACGGCATTGGCCGGGACGGAGAACAGTCCGAACAGCGTCGGGCTCACCACTACCGCCAGAAAGATCACGACGTACAGGATCCCAAAGCCGAACATGGCGTCGATCTGGGTCTTGCCGCTCGTGGCGAACGCGATACCGAGCGCCAGCACTCCCGTCGCGAGGTGGACGATGTTGTGGAACGCGTCAGTCGGAACGAGCGCGCCCTCGGCGCTGCCAACCAGTGGGTTCGAGATGAACCCGAGCAACCCGACGGCAACGAGGACGATCCCCGCCAGCGTGGCCCAGGCCTTGACATTGTTCATGTTCGATTCCTCCCTTAGGCGCCTCGCGCCCATGCCTGCCCTCTCTCGTGGCGGCCAAGCGGTCGCCTCGACGGACGTGTTGGATACGCCCATCGACACGGCATGGATGAAGGAGGCGGGGTGGGGCTCCGCGCGTTGGAGCCGGCCGTGTGCTCAACACCTGTCGGGCGCTCCTGCAGCAACGCTCGCTGGCAGACTGTTCTCCGGCAGAATGCCGGGGGGTTCGAATCCCGGCTACCGGTCCCCTCCTCCTGACCGCATCCTCCAGCTTGGCGTGACCGATGAACCTGACGGAACACAACATGGATCCTTCAGCAATCCGCCTCGAGTTCGACGGCGAGATCTGGTATTGGAGGGGTCCCTCGCCGTATCGGTTCGTCTGGGTGCCGGAAGAGGCG
>JBKKCW010000380.1:0-2948 GCA_046712485.1 Candidatus Limnocylindrales bacterium | reverse complement strand
CCCGCGACACGCTCCAGCGCGGCAATGAGCTCGCCCTCGTCGTGGACCGCACGATGTGGCGCCCGACGCTCCAGGCCTGGCTCGGCACCAGCGCCACTTCACTGGGCGACTTTGCGGCGGCCGAAGGAAGCTGGGACGAGGCGCTCGCGACCGCCCGCTCGATCGGGAATCGTGTCGGCGAGGCGGGCATCCTCTGGAAACGTGCCGAGGCATCCGCGCAGCGGGGCGAGCCCGCAGCCGCCCTCGCCGACTTCGCGGACAGTGCGGCCATCCTTGACGAGCTCGGGGCCCGGCCCCAGCTTGCCCGCGTGCTGCGTGGCTGGGGCGACGCACTGCGTGCGGCTGGACGCGCGGCTGAGGGCGACGCCATGCTGCAACGTGCGCTCGCACTGTTCGAGGAGATGGGGATCACCCCTGAGGCCGATGCTGTCCGCGCGATCCTCGCCGGGGACGCCGCCCCAGGTTAGAGCAAGCTCAGCCGGGTTCCGCGTGCCCGATGGCCGGCCCAGTGCCGCGATCGTCCGCCGCTTGTACCATCGCCCGCGATGAGCAGACGCCGCCGGGCGACCGCTGCCGCGGCCGTTGGGACACCCGCGCTCGAGCCGGCGGTAGCGACGAGCACGGTCCGAACCAGCCCGTTCTTCATCGCGTCGATCGCGATCTCGTCGTTCCTCCTGTTCAGCCTCGAGCTGCTCGCGGGTCGGCTCGTGCTTCCGGTCTTTGGCGGCGCACCAGCGGTGTGGACGACGGCGCTGTGCTTCTTCACCGGCGTGTTGTTCCTTGGCTATCTCTATGCGCATGTCGTCGTCACTCGGTTGGGCCGGCGGCGCGGCGGAGTCGTCCACCTCGCGCTGGCGGCGCTCGTGTTGGCCGCCACCGTCCTGGCCCCCACGGATCTCGGTGCGTTGCGAGATCCGCGGCTGCCCGAGGCCGTCAATGTCCTGCTCGTCCTCGCCCTCATCGCGGGTCCCGCGGTGTTTCTCCTGACAACGACGACCCCGCTCCTGTCGGGCTGGTTCGCCGGTCGCGGTGGCGATCCGTGGTGGCTCTACGCGGCGTCGAACGCGGCGAGTCTCGCGGGCCTGCTCGCCTACCCCATCCTGATCGAGCCATTTCTCCCGCTCTCCGTGCAGCGCGGCCTCGTGACGGTGTTGCTCATCGGGCTGACGGGCCTCCTCGCGGCCGTCGTCAGCAGCGCTCGAGATTCAACCCATGCGGCGGACCGCCCGGCGAACGCCATTGCCAGGTCGTTGACGGTTCGCCGGCAGGTGCTCTGGCTCGTTGCCGCGGCCGTGCCTGCCGGTCTCCTGTCCGCCACTACGACCCACCTTGCCATCGACCTCGTCTCGGCGCCGTTGTTGTGGGTTGGGCCGCTTGCGATCTACCTGGTGAGCCTGGTCGTCGCGTTCTCCGAGCGGGGGCGTCGCATGCTCCCTCCGATCGAGCGGCTCGTGCCCGCTGCGGCGACCCTGATGTGGATCTCGTACGTCGTGCCCGGCGGCTGGCCGGTCGTGGTGCTTCTGGTGTTCCTGCTCGCCTCGTATGCCGTGGTGGCCATCGCGCTGCATGGCCGGCTTGCGCTCGATCGACCGGCCGAAGCCAACCTGACGCGGTTCTACCTGATCGTGTCGGCCGGCGGCTTGTTGGCGACGACGTTCGTGGCGCTCGTGGCACCGCTCGTGTTCAACGACATCTATGAATACCCCGTTCTGCTCGTCGCGGGGCTCGCGGTGCTCGCGCTGCTGCGCCGGTCTGGTGACGAACCGACTCGCGCGTTCGGCGTCGCTTTTGAGGCGAGGCGTGCGCTCATCCGACTTGCGCCCTTTGTGGCGATCGGCGCCGTGCTGCTGCTCCTCGTGGTACTCGACGACGCCCCAATGGCCGGGACGATCGCGCTCATCTTCGGCCTTGGCGCGGTCGTGATCGCCGTGGGCCGCTCGCCACGGATCCTTGCGGGCGCCACGGCGGCGGCGATCGTGGTGACCCTGGCGCTGAACTCGCCCAATCCATTCGTCCAGGTTCGGACGTTTTTTGGCGTCATCGACGTGCGATCGTCGTACTTCGGGCTCGCCCGCTCGGAGTTCTCGGGCACGACGCTTCACGGGCTGCAATTCCTCGACGAGCGCCGCTTCCAGCCGACGACGTATTACGTCAAGGCGGGTCCGCTCGGTCAGATCTTCGAACGTCTCCAGATCCGCTCGCCGGACGGGGCGACGATCGCCTCGGTGGGGCTGGGTGTCGGGACCATGGCAGCGTACGCGCGAGCGACCGACTCAGTCACATTCTTCGAGATCGATCAGGCCGTCATCGACCTGGCCCGCGACGCGCGGTATTTCACCTATCTGGCGGATGCACCCACGCCGCCGACCGTCATCCACGGTGATGGCCGCCTTGCGCTGGCCGTGCAGCCGGCCGACTCGTTCGACCTCCTCATCCTGGATGCCTTCTCGTCCGACGCCGTGCCCTCACACCTGCTCACACGGGAAGCCATGGAGATCTACGTCAGGACCCTGCGGGACGGCGGCATGCTCGCGTTCCACCTGTCGAACCGCTACTACGACCTCGATCCGGCCGTCGGGTCGACGGCTCGCGCGATCGGTCTGGATGCGCTGGCGATGCGCTACGTCGCGGATCCACCGACCCCGGAGGGCCTCGGCGCGCGCTCGTCGATCTGGGTCGTGGCGGGCGCATCAGAGGACATCGGCGGCCTCGTGGAGCTTGGCTGGATCCGGCCGATCCCGGGTCCCGTGCTGACCGACGATTTTCCGGATCTGCTTCGGACCCTGCGATTTCCCTGACAGAGACCCCTTCCCCCGTAGATGCAGCTCGAATGCATCAAGCGCGGTGAGCCGGCGGGTGAGCCGGCGAGTTGCCGCGCGCGTAGATGCAGCTCGTATGCATCAAGCGCGGTGAGCCGGCGAGTTGCCGCAACGAGCGCACCTACCTGG
>JBKKCW010000379.1:0-11342 GCA_046712485.1 Candidatus Limnocylindrales bacterium | reverse complement strand
GCCGGGCCACTGACAACAACGTCCTCATGAATCACACCTAGCCCGCGTCGCGGGCGGTTCCTCACCGGCCCCGTCGGCGGCGGCTCCCCGGCGGCGGCTTGGCGGCGGCGGCTCGTCGGCTTGGCGGCGGTGGCTCGGCGGCGGGGCCGGATCGGTCGCCGTTCCAGCCACGCTGGTGTACGCGACCGAATCGGGCAACACCGGTCGTCCCCTTCCAGCCCCATCGGAATCCTTGCCTGCCCTGCCCCGGATTTGGTCGTGTTTTCCAGCGTGGTTGAAGAAATGCGCCGGTCCGTGTCCCTTGGACCAGCCAGGCTGGAACCGCAGCTTGCAGCTTGAGCTCGAGCTTCGAGCGCTCCACAATCGACCTTCGAATCGGGCGGGCGTCGCTCCGATGCGTCACAGTGTCGGCAGCCCACGGCTCCGCGGATCACCAGGGAGGGCTGCCCGATGTCCACGCCTGCCACCGATGAGCTGCTCAACGAGATCCAGGACCTGATCCGCGAGCGCGAGCGCGAGGGCGTCGTCGGCCTGGCCGAGCGCATCGGACCCTCCGAATGGGCGGCGCTCGTCCCGCAGCTCGATCCGGGTGAGATCGCTGTCCTGCTCCAGTGGTTGCCGGACGACGAGGTGCCTCTGCTCCTCGAAGAGCTCGATCCGGCCCAGGCCGCCGCGATCCTGCGCAGCCTCTCCCAGGCCGAGGCGGCGAGGCTGCTGGCCGGCATGGATCCGGACGACGCGGCCGACGTTGTCGATGAGCTGAGTGAGCCCGAAGCCGAAGCCATCCTGATCCGCATGGCGCCGGACGAGGCCGCCGAGATCCGTGAGCTCGCCGACTTTCCGCCGGAGAGCGCTGGCGGGATCATGACCCCGGATTTCGTCGCCGTGACGCGCGATGCGCGGGCCGACGAGGCGATCGCCGCGATCCGCCGACTCGTCGACGAGGCCGAGACAGTCAACTACATCTACGTCATCGATGGCGAGCGTCGGCTGTTGGGCGTCCTCTCGCTGTACCGGCTCCTGCTCAGCCCTGGGGACACCCCGGTCAGCGAGCTCATGGCGCCGACGACCGTTCGCGTCCGGGCAGGCGCCGATCAGGAGACCGCAGCCCGCCTACTGACCGAGCGGAACCTGCTCGCCATCCCGGTGGTCGACGACGACGACCGCCTGCTCGGGATCATCACCGAAGACGACGTCGCCGATGTCCTCGAAGCCGAGACGACCGAGGACATCGAGCGGCTCGGCGGTTCGCAGCCCCTGAACGTTCCCTACCGGCTGTCGAGCGTCTTCCTGCTCGTTCGCAAGCGGATCGGCTGGCTGCTCCTGCTCTTTGTGGCGGCCGGGTACACCGGGACCGTGCTCCAGACCTTCGAGCACGAGCTGGCCGACGTCGTGGCGCTGAGCTTCTTCATCCCGCTCCTCATCGGAGCCGGCGGCAACATCGGGAGCCAGACGGTGACCCTGATCGTCCGGGCCATGGCGCTCAACGAGGTCGCGTTCCGCGATGTCGCCTGGGTCGCCTTCAAGGAGCTCCGGGTCGGGCTGATCCTCGGGTTGGTGCTGGCGGTCATCGGGTTCGGCCGGGCAGAGCTCCTCGGCGTCGGCTCGGACATCGGCCTCGTCGTATCGCTGACGATCCTGGCGATCTGCGTCTGGTCCGCGACGATCGCCGCGGTCCTGCCGCTCGTCCTCCGCCGCCTCGGGGTCGATCCGGCGGTCGTATCCGCGCCATTGATCACGACCCTCGTGGACGGCACGGGGCTGATCATCTACTTCGAGATCGCGAAGATCGTCCTGCGCGTCTAAATCGTGTTGGGCACGGGCGGGGCCGCTCGGGATGTTGTGTCTGTCAGTCGGCAGAAAGGCATCAAGGGCTTGGTTTATCGGTCCTGACGCGGGCTCCGTGCCCGGCAGGCCGCAGACGTGGCCTCTACGCCAGTCCGAGCCCCCTCCGAACCGTTGGTGCTGTCTGCCAGGCACGGTACGGCCACGGACTTGGCCCGTCGCCTCCCGCCGCTGCCCCGCCGCCGACAGCTGGCCGGGGATCGGCGCGCGCTTGCCCGGGCGTCGATACTGCTCGGATGGCGACCGAAGGTTCCCTCAAGCGCCTCGGTGGTGGACGTTGGGAGACTCGCGACGGTCGGTTCGCGATCGAACCGCAATCGGGGACCTGGGTTGTGGTCGACAACACCCAGACCGACGATCTCGGGCTGCCGCTCGTCCGCGGCCCGTTCGGATCGCTGACCGCAGCGAAGGAGGCGATCGAGGGTGCGCGATCGACCGGGCCTGCCGAGTCGCCGCTCGCCGAACGGCTCAAGCAGGCACGCGCAGCACCTGGCGGCAAGCCACTTGCGCCTACGCGCCAGGGAGGCCGCGCCACCCACGACGCGAAGGCCACCCCGACGACCCGCGGCGCACAAACCGAAACCGGGAAGAAGCGGCCTGCCGAACACGCCGAGGGGCCCGACCACGCCGAGCCGCACAAGCAGCCCGAGACGGCCGAGCCGCCCGAACCACGCTGGCTCGCCGACCTCGCCCCGGCCGACCGACGAAAGGCGCGCGGGCTGATCGAGCGCCTCGGCGAGCTGGGCATCGATGATCCGGAGCCTGTTGCCCGGGCCGAGATCACTCGCGACGAACCGGCGATCACGCGGCTCGCCCTGGAACGCGTCGTCCGTGGGGCGATTGCCTCCGCCCAGAGCCCGGGCGGCGCGGGGCGAGCGGTCGTCGCGGCGATCATGAGGGGCAAGGACAACGACCTCGGTGCCCGCTGGAAGCTCGTCGACGATCGCGGCCGTCGGATCGATGACCTGGAGATTCCCGACTGAGACGGGTCTTGCCAATCGGTGACAATGTGGTTACCGTAGCCATCCGGTTACGGTGGTGATCTGGTCCAGGAGGGCACGATGGCAACGGGGAGCGGCACCAAGGACGATCCGTGGGTTCTCAAGACGCCACCCGGAACGTCCGAATACACGATGTACCGCGACGACACTTCGGATCCACCGACGATCGTCTGCCAGGTGGGCGGTACCAGGCTGCTCTATGACGCTCGGGCCATCGACGATCTGCACGCCATGCTCAAGGCGCGCGGTGACTGGCTTCCATTGGGCGGCGCCGACGAGCAGAAACCTGCCGCCGACGGCACGGTCGAGGCTTGGGGTCGCTCCAGCGAAAACCCGATCGGTGGCTGGTACGGCCTGAAGAAGGGCCTCCGAGGTCGGTTCGGTGTGTACATGCCCCCGTTGCTCGAAGCCCTCGGTCTGGCCGAGGTAACCCACGACGCCAAGGCCAACAAGATGCGGGCGATCTGATGTTGGCGATGTGGCGCTCTATGCCCGACCTCGGACCCTCTTTTACCCAATTCACGACCGGGCTCAAGCGGCGCGCGGAGGAGCCCGGCTGATCAGATGGCTGTGGGGCTCCCGGCCGGCGATCCGTTCGACGCACTCGGCGATGCAAATCGCCGGGCAATCGTCGAATTGCTTGGTGCCGGCCCGCGTTCGGTCCAGGAGATCGCCAACGTCCTGCCGATCAGTCGGCCGGCGGTATCGCGCCACCTGCGCCTGCTGAGGCGCGCGGGCCTGGTCGTCGAACAGCCTCAGGGGACGCGGCGGATCTACCAGCTCCACGATCAGGGTGTCGAGGCCGTCCGAGCGTACGTGGAGCGCGTCTGGGGCGAATCGGTCGCGCGGTTCCGGCTGGTGGCTGCCAACACCCGCGACGAACAAACAGACAGGTGATCGAGCCGATCCGGCTGGAATTCGAGGTCGCCTGTCCGGTGGACCACGCCTTCGACGTATGGACCAGCCGGATCGCCCAATGGTGGCCAAAGGACCACACGGTCTCGGCCGAGGACGACCTGGAGGTGGTGCTCGAGGGACGGCCCGGGGGCCGGATCTTCGAACGCCGGAGCAACGGGCTGGAACACGATTGGGGCGAGGTCACGATCTGGGAGCCACCGACCCGTCTTGGGTACACCTGGCATCTCAAGCGCGACAGGTCGGATGCGACAGAGGTCGAGATCCGGTTCTGGGCGAGCGGTGCATCGACGCACGTCGAGATCGAGCACCGCGCCTGGGAGAAGCTCGGAGCCGAAGGTGAGAGCTGGCGCGATCGCAATCGCGGCGGGTGGGCGACCCTGCTGCCGCACTACGTGGCCGCGGCGACAGGATCGGCAGGCGCCTGACTCTGATGGTCGCACCCAAGCGGATCGCCGCGCCCGCCGACAAGGTCGAGCTCTACGAGCGGCTGCTCGCCTCGGTCGAGGGCATCGAGCGACGATCCAATTTCGGGTCCGCGTATACCGCGGTGAACGGGAACATGTACACGATGATCTCCAAGCACGGTGTCGTCGGGATCCGCCTGCCCGAACCCGAACGGTCCGCGTTCCTCGAGCGGTACGAGACGGACCTGTTCCGGGGCGACCCGGCATGGCCGCCTGCGCGCGAGTTCGTGGCCGTGCCCGACTGGCTGCTCCCGGACGCGGAAACGCTGCGGCCCTACCTCGAGCTGAGTCAGCGATCCACCGCCGCGCTCAAACCGAAGGCGACGAGCCGGCCCAGGCCGAAGACCGGCTGACGCATCGTCGCCGCGCTCTCGACGGGAGGGCATCCGCCGTGTAGCATACCCCCCAGGAGTATGCAGACCGGAATGCCCACCCCACCGCCCCACGCGATAGAGATCGTGTCCTTCCCCGTCGATGGCATGACCTGCGCGTCCTGCGTCAACCGGATCACCCGGTTTCTCCGGAAGGTGGACGGGGTCGAGGATGCAACCGTGAACCTCGCCGCCGAGACCGCGACGGTCCGATTCGATCCGGGTGTCGTGGCGGTCGGCGAGCTGGCCGATGCCGTCGAGGCCGCAGGGTACGTCGCCCGATTGGCGGAGGCTCCTTTGACTGATCACGCGTCCGATATCGCGGAAGTCGCCGAGGCGAAGCGTGCGCGCGACGAAGTCGCCGCCCGTCATGTCGAGTCGCTGCGGCGACGGATCATCTTGGCCACGATCCTGACCATCCCGATCCTGGCCGGCCTGGCCCGAATGACGGTCGCGCCAGGGTTGCCGTCGATCCTTTCCGAGCCCGTGGTCCAGCTCGCGCTCGCGACCCCGGTGCAGCTGTGGGCCGGCTGGCCGTTCTACGCCGGTGCCTGGAACGCGCTTCGTCATCGTTCGACGGACATGAACACGCTCATCGCCGTCGGGACGACAGCGGCGTTTCTCTACTCGCTTGCCGCAATTGCCGTCCCGGACTTCTTCCGTGCCGCCGGCCTGGGGATGGGGGAGGCCGGCCCTCCCCTCTATTTCGACACGGCGGCCGTGATCATCACGCTCATCCTGGTCGGGCGATACCTGGAGGCCCGGGCGCGCGTCCACACCTCCGACGCCATCCGCCGTCTCATTGGTCTTGCGCCACGGACGGCTCGCGTCATTCGAGCGGGGGCCGAGATCGACATCCCGATCGCCGACGTCCGCGTCGGAGACCATGTCCGCGTTCGACCCGGCGAGTCGATCGCCGTCGACGGCGTGGTCGAGGACGGCGCATCGGGCGTCGACGAAAGCATGATCACCGGCGAGAGCATGCCGGTCGCCAAGCGAGCCGACGATCTGGTCATCGGCGGGACGATGAACACAACGGGCACGTTGTCGTTCCGGGCGACCCGCGTCGGCGCCGACACGGTCCTGGCCCGCATCATCCGGCTCGTCTCGGAGGCACAGGGTTCGCGCGCGCCGATCCAGCGCCTGGCCGATCTCGTGACCGGCTACTTCGTCCCAGCCGTCCTCGCCCTTGCGGCCGTCACCTTCGTGGTCTGGTTCATCGCGGGACCGGCACCGGCGTTCAACCTGGCACTCCTGAGCACGGTGGCCGTCCTGATCATCGCCTGCCCGTGCGCCCTGGGGCTCGCCACGCCGACCTCGATCATGGTGGGGACCGGCAAGGGGGCCGAGGCGGGCATCCTGTTCCGCAACGCCGAGGCGCTCGAGCGTCTCGGCTCGGTCCGCGCCATCGTCCTCGACAAGACCGGGACCCTGACCGAAGGCAAGCCCCGCGTGACAGACGTGGTTCGCCTCAACGACGACTTGTCAGAGGGACAGATCCTGGCATTGGTGGCCGCGGCGGAGCGTGGCTCCGAGCACCCGCTGGCGGACGCGATCGTGCGCGATGCAATTGACAACCGGGGGCTGCGTCCCCCAGAGGCCACCGCGTTTGCAGCCGTTGCCGGGGACGGCGTCCGCGCGACGGTCGATGGCGTCGCCGTCACTGTCGGGCGGCGCGGGTTCCTGCAGGCTGCCGGTGTCGACACGACAGCGCTCGATGGCGCGGGCGACGCGCTCGCGACGGATGGCAAGACCGCGGTCTACGCCGCGTTCGATGACCGGCCCGTCGCCGTCATCGCCGTCGCCGACACGCTCAGGCCAGGCTCGGTCGAAGCCGTGGCCGAGCTGCGCCGGCACGGGCTCGAGGTCGCCATGCTGACCGGCGACAATCGCATCACCGCCGAGGCGATTGCCCGGGCCGCCGGGATCGACAGGGTCTTCGCTGATGTCCGACCCGATGGCAAGGCGGCCGTCGTCAAGAACCTGCAGGCGGACGGTCGCCTCGTTGCGATGGTCGGTGACGGGATCAACGATGCGCCAGCGCTTGCCTCGGCCGACGTGGGCGTCGCGATTGGCACCGGGACGGATGTGGCCATGGAAACGGCCGGCGTCACGCTCATCTCCGGTGATCTGCGGGGACTCGTGACGGCGATCGCGCTATCCCGCGCAACGATGGCCAACATCCGGCAGAACCTGTTCTGGGCCTTTGCCTACAACGTCGTCCTCATACCGGTGGCGATGGGCGCCCTGTACCCGTTCACGGGGATCCTGCTCGATCCGATCCTCGCGGCGGCAGCCATGGCCCTGTCGTCGGTCACCGTCGTGGCCAATGCACTGCGCCTGCGGCGGTTCAAACCGCCGCGCCTTGGGCCCGCGCCGGTCGCGGAGTCCCGGCTCGCCCCGGCGGCACCTACCTGAGCGCCAAACGGAGGTTCTGACACGATGCCCGACGACACGACCCAGGCCACGGATCCGGTCTGCGGCATGACGGTGGATCCCGCTACCGCCCGGAACGCCGGCCTCGTCATCGACCACGACGGCCAGACCTACCATTTCTGTGGCAAGGGCTGCTTCCTCGAGTTCCGCGACGATCCCGACCGGTACCTCGATCCGGGCTACGTGCCGTCGATGTAAGGGCCAGAGCTCTTCATCGTCGCGTGGCGTCCGCCGGTATCCTCGGCGCGATGACCAAACCGACGATCCCCAGCCGGGACGACACGCTGCGCGAAATCCGCCGGATCGGCCTGATCGCGGTCCTGCGGGCGCCCACCGAGGCGCTCGCGCTCCAGATGGTCGACGCGCTCGTCGCAGGCGGGGTCACCGGGATCGAGATCACCTACAGCACACCCAACGCCGCGGACGTCGTGCGCTCGCTCGACGCTGTCCACGGATCGCGGATCCTGCTCGGCATGGGCACCCTGACCCGACCCGACCAGGTCGACGAGGCACGGGCCGCCGGTGCACGGTTCATCGTCAGCCCGCATACGAGGGCCGGTCTGGCAAAAGCCATGGTCGGGAGCGGGCTGGCGACGATGATCGGTGCGCTGTCACCGACCGAGGTGGAGCAGGCGTACGCACTCGGTGCCGATATCGTCAAGATCTTCCCTGCCTCGTTTGCCGGCCCGTCCTATCTCAAGAGTCTGCGCGGACCGTTCCCGGACATCCCCATGATGCCGAGTGGGGGAGTGAGCGCAGCGAACATCGCCGACTGGTTCGAGGCTGGGGCGGTGGCCGTCAGTGCGGGCGGGGAGCTCTGCCCGGTCGACTGGGCAAGGCAGGCCCGCTTCGATGCGATCACGGATCGGGCGCGCGAGTTCGTGGCCGCGCTCGACGAGGGCCGCTCCACCGCAAGCTGAGCCGCTCGTGGCGCGCATGATGGGCCCACGATGAGGAACTGGGCTGGCAATTACGTCTATCGGGCGCGCCTCGTCCACGAGCCTCGATCGCTCGAGGGGGTCCAGGAGATCGTCAGGTCCGCAGCCAGCCTCCGAGCCCTCGGATCACGACACTCGTTCAACGACATCGCCGACACGACCGGCGACCACATCTCACTGGCCAAGCTGCCGCCCACGATCGAGATCGACCGGGTCCGCGAGACGGTCACGCTGGACGGCGGCAGTCGCTATGGGGACCTGTGCGGCGCGCTCGACGCTGCCGGGGCGGGTCTCCACAACCTGGCGTCGTTGCCCCATATCTCGGTCGCCGGCGCCTGCGCCACGGGAACGCATGGCTCCGGCGACGGGTTGGGCAACCTGTCCACGGCGGTTGTCGCGATGGACGTCGTCCGCGCCGATGGGGAGATCGTCTCGATTTCCCGCGACGACGCCGATGGTCTGGCGGGCGCGGTGGTGTCGCTCGGTGCGCTCGGGATCGTGACCCGGCTGACCCTCCGCACCGAGCCGTCCTTCCTGGTCCGCCAGGACGTGTACGAAGACCTCCCGGTCAGGGCATTGGTCGAACACTTCGACGCCCTGACGTCGGCGGCAGACAGCGTGAGCTTCTTCACGGAGTGGGCGGGTCCTTCGATCGACCAGGTCTGGCTCAAGCGTCGCGTGGTGGTGGACGACCCATTCGAGCCGCCGCACGAGCTGTTCGGCGCAACGCGCGCCACGGCGGAGCGGCACCCGATCCGCGGGATGGGCGCCGAAGCCTGTACCCCCCAGCTGGGCGTCGCCGGACCCTGGCACGAACGGCTACCACATTTCCGGATGGGGCACACACCCAGCAGTGGCGACGAGCTGCAGACGGAGTATCTGGTCGGCCGCGAGGATGCCGTTGCGGCTTTCACCGCCCTCGACGCGTTGCGCGACCGCCTCCACCGGCTGATCCAGGTGTCGGAGATCCGCACGATCGCGGCGGACGACCTGTGGCTGAGTCCGGCATACGAGCGCCCGTCCGTCGCCTTTCATTTCACCTGGAAGCCGGACGGTGGCGCGGTAGCCGAGCTCCTCCCGCTCGTCGAGGCCGCGCTTGCGCCATTCCAGCCCCGCCCGCACTGGGCCAAGCTGTTCGCGATGGCTCCGCAGGAGGTCCGCGCGTGCTATCCGCGCCTGCCCGACTTCGTGGCACTCGCCCGCCGGTTCGATCCCGATGGCGCGTTCGGCAATGCGTTTCTCCGCCGGTATGTGTTCCCCGGGCCGGCCGAGGGGCCGCGGTCACGCTAGATTGGCGTCGTGGGGTTCGAAGCACATCCGGTCACCAACGATCGGTAGGGCCGACCTCGTCGAGCTGACGCGGCAGCCCGGATCTGGAGGCAATACGAGCATGGGCGAGGAATCGATCCGAAGCGCAATCGGAGCTGCGAGCGACTATCTCTCGGAGCATCCGACCGAGGCACTCGCTACCGACAGCGCCGCCACGGCGACGCTCGTCGGCGGTCTCGTCGTCCGAGTGGCCGGCCCGAACGGCGCGACACTGGTGACCGACATGGTTCCCTCGGTCGGGGGGACCGAGACGGCGCCATCACCGGGCTGGCTCCTCCGAGCAGCCGAGGCGAGCTGCGTCGTGACACTGATCGTGATGCGGGCGGCGACGCTGGGGATCAACCTCGACGCGCTCGAGGTCACCGTCGACTCGGTGTCGGACGACCGTGGACTCCTCGGGATTGCGGACGTGCCGGCGGGCCCGTTGAGTGGTCGGGTCGCAATCCGCTTGGCGGCCAGCGGTGTCGATCCAACGACCTTGGAGGAAGTAGCTCGCTGGGGAGTGAAGCACTGCCCTGTCTGCGACGCGCTGGAGAGAGCTGTTCCAATCACGACCGAGGTAACGATCGGGTAAGGGCGGCGAGTCAGGCTGGGGACGTGAACGTCCTTCAGGCCGCGGCGACGAGCTGGGTGCCCGGGCGGGCGCTTCTTTGGGCGCCCGGTAGCCACTCGTCTGGAGAAGTGCCTCATATCCGCACGTACAGATCACTACGGAGCGCCGAAGCCCCGATCGAGCGGGAGCGGTCCAGAATCCACGCTCAGCCCGGCTCGAATCGCCGACCTGCGAGGCCCGATTCGGCCTGCTGCGCCGCGTAGCGGTCCACGGGTGCCGATATGCGCATTTTCGGCGGGCAAGGGCCGACCACGATCCACGCGAGCTTCAGGTCGACTGCTCAGATCGGCGTGATCTCAGCGGGTGGCGCGTCGCCGCGGCCTACTGGGACCGTCGAGAGCCGGTGCTGCCAGCTGAAGCGCCGGATGCGGCGCGGTGCGACCGCTGCGCGTCGATCCAGCCGAGGCCTGCGTCCCAAAAGTACCGGCTGTTGGGGCGCAGGTTCTGACGCTTCGCTTCGGCTTCCCAGTTGGCACACCACTGGGCGGATTCGTCCGCCGAGAGCCCACTCATGATCAGCGCACGGCGGATCGCACCTCGTTCGTCGGGCGCGCGAGGAGTAGTCCTTGGTCGTGTTGGTTCCATGAACGGGAAACGCCGTCCGGCGATGCGCCGTTAGGACCCGGCCCGAGCCGAACGAAAGTACCAGTGCGCGGGGGCACCGCAGCAACCCGAACAAGACCCATGGGCCATGGGTCTTTGCTGCGAACCGCCAAGCGCCTCGTTCCAGCGTAGGTTTAGACGATGATTCTCAGCGCTGATTGCTTCGGAGGAAGGCTCGAACTTCACGGTTGAACCGGTCTGCAGCTTCGATGTTGCTGAGGTGCCCGACGCCCTTCAGAACCGTAAGCTTCGACCCAGGGATCTCAGCGTGGAGCGCTTCGCCGATCGCCAACGGCGAACGTGCGTCGGCGTCGCCGTGGAGCAGCAGCGTCGGGACCTCTATGCGCGGGAGGACGGCGCGGAGGTCCGCCTCGGCCATGCTGCGCAGCATGGCGACGTTTCCGGCGGGGTGCACGTCGCTCATCAGCGCCGTCACCTCGTCGACCATGGCCGGCGGAGCCGACTCGGTCAGCATCCCGGGGACGTACCCGGGCACCCATCGCCCCGGCGGCTGCTCAGCTTCCTGTAGGACTCGCCCCAGGCGATCGGCAACGACGTCCGGCGGCAGCGAGCCCGCCCATCCGGCGTAGGCGCCGGCGAGCACGAGGGTCCGCGGGAGGAGTGGATGGCGGCGGTACAGCTCGAGGGCGAGCGCCGCACCGAATGACAGGCCGAGCAGGTGTGGTCGCTCCAACGCGTAGCACGAACGGGGCCGCGCGAATGAAGGCACGATCAAGGAGCTGATCGACAATTGCCTGTGCAGTGTCGGCCCGGGTGACGCGGGCGCCCGGCTGCAGCGAGAGGTCGAGACGATAGCCTCGCGC
>JBKKCW010000378.1:0-3173 GCA_046712485.1 Candidatus Limnocylindrales bacterium | reverse complement strand
CGATCAGGGAGGACCGCCGGGAGCGGTGGCTCGTGCGCCACCAGCGTCCGCACGTCCTGCGGGTACCTGGCCACGAGCGCCAGGGCATTCACGGCGCCGCCGCTGCTGGCGAAGAGGTCGACGGGTCCGCCACCAATCTCCTGGATGATCCGATGCACGTCGTCGGCGTGCTCCTCGGGCGTCGGCGGGTTCGTCGGCTCGGCGAGCACGCTCCGTTCGCTCCCGCGCGGATCGTAGGTCACGATGGTTCGATCGCCGAAATGGCTGGCGAGGGTGCCGAAACCGGCGGCCCCCATTGGCGAACCGATCAGGATGAGCGCCGGTTCCGTTGTCTCCTCGTTGCGCCGGACGTCGTAGGTCAGCGTCGCGCCGGGTACGTCCAGGGTGTGGGTCGTCGGCTCAGCGGTTGTCGTCGTGGTCACGATGGTCTCCTTGCTGGTAATTGGTTCTTGCTCTACAGACTCTTTGAGGGGACCAATCTCATCGGTTCGTTGGTCATGCGCTCCGGCTCGACTCCTCGTCGAGGATCGCGTCGATCTGGCCGATGGCCTGGGTCAGGCCCTCTTCCATGCCCATGGCGAGGACCTGCTCCATCGCCTCGGTATTCGGGAAGGCCGTCTCTACAGACATTCGTGTTCGCCCTGCGCCAATCGGCTCGATCCGGACTCGGGCGGTGTTCTGTGGCATGTCCGTGTTCGGCGAGCCATCGTCATTGGCGAAGCCGTCGCGAAATTCGAGACCCTGCGGCGGATCGACGTTGACCACATCCCAGTAGCCCTTCGGCTGGTCCCCCTCCGGCCCGGTCATGTGGTACTCGATGCGGCTGCCCGGCACGAGGTCATGCTTCGTGAACGTCGCTGGATAGGTTGGCGGTCCCCACCAGCGTTCGAGCTGACGCGGGTCGGCCCACAGCTGCCAGACCCGCTCCGGCGAGGCCTCGAACTCGGCTTCGACGGTCATGGTCAACGCCTGTGCGTCCTTGCGAACGGCGGTAACGGTCATCGGTGTATCTCCTCCGTTTCCATGACGATCGCATCCATGCGATCAACTCTCCCCCGCCACAGGTCCTCGTAGCGGTCGAGCAGCCGGCGCGCGACCCGGAGGCCTTCGCGGTTGGTGCGGACGACCTTGCGGCGCCCGACCCGGGCCTTGGTGACCAAGCCTGCCCGCTCGAGGATGGCGACGTGCTTCTGCACGGCAGCGAAGCTCATCGAGTAGTGGCTGGCCAGTTCAGCGACTCCTTCTTCGCCGTCGATCGCCCGGCGGACGATGTCGCGTCGCGTGCGGTCCGCCAGGGCGCCGAACATCCGGTCGAAGTCGGGCGGGGCCATAAGCATACATACAACCATACGCTTGTATCAATGCTTAGTCAATGACCGAACTCGCGGAAACCATCGAACGAGTCCTCATCGGCCATCACGCGGTCCACCGCGCGGACATCGAGGCGAAGCTCCGCTCTGACCAGTCCTCGGTGCGCACTCGAAACGTCTAGAGGTCGACCTGCGCCTGTCGGACCTTCGCCGGATCCGCCAGACGGGTGCGTGCAGCGGTGTCCGCGCGAGCCAGCTGGACGCCGACGAGGACGAGCACGGCCATGGCGCCTACTTGTACGAGGTCGAGCGCTCTGTCATGCACAGCGAATTGGGCGAGAGTCGTGCCGACGATCGCGATCGGCAGCAAGCGCGATACTGCACCGGACCGGAGCATTGCAGCAGCGAGGATCAGCGTCCCAACGGTGTAGAGCAGGAAGCCGAGCATCTGAGGAAGCATCAAGTGCTCAGGGTTCGCGACGGCGAATTCGAGGAAGCGCGCGCCGTCCTGGACAGTCAGCGCCGTCGGATCAGTGACGTACCACGTGAAGGCGGCGAAGGCGAAGGCGCCCATCGCGAAGAGCAGGCCACCGGCGATCGTGACGACCGCGCCGATATTGGCGAGGCGCGCACCGCGGATAGGTGCGAGCAGGCAAACGCCGACCGAGAGCGAAAGGCCGATGACCGCGAAGGCAACGGCGTCGACCAGGATCGCCGTCCAGATGGCATCTCGCACCGGCGCCAGTTCCTCGTACAGGAACGAGTTACGAACCGGCCATGGCCGGAAGAGCAGCACGACGGCGACGGCCGCAGCCGCGAGCACCAGGGTCGCGGCGACGATGAGCGTTCGTCCGCTCGCCACGACACTGACCGATCCGCGGTCCGCCGTCGACAAGGCTTTTGCGTACGTGGTCATCAGATCCCTCCAGGTGTGGTCAGGTTGACGAGCCGACGATATGCACGCGAGCGAGCGAATCCATCGTGGCCAGCGCGGGAACATCCTCCGTGCTGACACGGATTGCGTCCGGCGTTCAGCTGCCTACAGTTCGTGGGTGGTCTGGACACGACGGATCGCGGCAGCCACGGCAGCACTGAGCGGAGCGCTCCTGCTGAGCGGCTGTCGCCGGTGTGGTCAGCAGCCCAGGGAGTAGCTGACCGCCGCGCAGATCCGCTCCATCGTGGCTTCGCTCACGGATCCGACGTGCGTCGTCAGGGACGCCTTCGTGATCGTGTGGATTCCATCGCAATTGATGACTGAAGGCCGGTCGAGACCGGCCGCCCCATGATCAACGTCGACCTCTGCGGCGATGTTCCGGATGGAGGTCGTGACCTCGGCGACAGTGACAAGCGCACGCACAGAGGGAAGCGTCCCAGCGTCCCTGCCGAGCCGCGGGACTCCGCGGGCCTCCCCGGCGGCACGTGTCGTTGTCAGGCGCACATCTGACACAGGTGAGCGTGAAGAGCGCCGACTTCCTGCGCCATCTGCAGGATTTGCATCCGTCCACGAGGGAATATCTCGAACCCGCGCCTGAGGACGACATCCGGGGGCCGCTCGCTCCGGACCGCGGTGATCGGCGACACCTGAGTCGGGACATCGGCGACACCGCGGACCGACCAACGGCGCCCGGATTTCCAGCCAGATAGAACAGGGGTTGGCGCGCCCGACAGGAGTTGGACGCGCGATAACAACCTACAGCCTCCCGATCGAGGGCCGCGACGAGTGGCTGGCCGCGGTCGAGCGATTGGCATGAGGGATGGGTACTTGCGCGGCGCGCTCTCTCCGCAGGCGACGCAACGCCAGATGGACGCACTCGCCGCCTACGTCACGGCTGGCGGATCTGTCCAGGACGCCGCCGCCCTCGT
>JBKKCW010000377.1:0-13813 GCA_046712485.1 Candidatus Limnocylindrales bacterium | reverse complement strand
CGGCATCACGGATCTGCGCCTGTTCCTCGAGAACGACCTGCGCTTCCTCGAGCAATTCCCGTGAGGGTGCCGCTCTCCTGGCTGCGCGAGTACGTCGACGTCCAGCTCGCCCCAGAGCAGCTCGCCGAGCGCCTGACCCTCCTGGGCATGGAGGTCAAGACGATCGAGGCGTGGGGCGGCGACTGGGACAACGTCGTCGTCGGCGAGCTCCTCTCGGTCGAGCCGCATCCGCGGGCCGACCGCCTTTCCTTGACTCGCGTGGACGTCGGGTCCGGCGAGCCGCTCGAGATCGTGTGCGGCGCCACGAACATCGCGGCCGGCCAGCGGGTGCCCGTGGCGCTCCCCGGGGCAGTCTTGCCGGGCAACCGCCGGATCGAGCGGACCGATAAGATGGGCGCGGTCAGCAACGGGATGCTCTGCTCGGGCGATGAGCTGCGCCTGACCGGTGACGCGGACGGCATCCTCATCCTGCCCGACGACGCGCGGATCGGCGCGGCCCTGGCCGACCTGTACCGCGACACGATCCTGGACGTGGACGTCAAACCCAACCGCGGCGATGTCCTGTGTCTCGTCGGACTGGCACGCGAGGTTGCGGCCGTCACAGGCGCAACGGTCCGCTTTCCCGAAACCGATCCGCCAGAGCACCCCGAGGACAGGATCGGCGAGCGCCTGCGCGTAGACGTCGAGGAGGCAGGGCTCTGCTCGCGGTTCGTCGGGCGGTGGGTCAGCGGAGTCCGCGTGGGACCCGCACCGGAGCTGGTCCAGAGGCGCCTCATCGCGGCAGGCCAGCGGTCGGTCAGCAATGTCGTCGACGTGAGCAACTACGTGATGCTGGAGCTGGGGAAGCCGATCCACACATTTGATGCGGCGGCCGTCCACGACGGGCGGATCGTCGTCCGTCTCGCGAGGGCAGGGGAGCGCCTCGAAACGCTCGATCATGTCGTGCGCGAGCTGGACCCCGAGACTTTGGTCATCGCAGACCCCAAGGGGCCGATCGGGATCGCCGGCGTGATGGGGAGCGCGACCTCGGAGATCGGCGAGGCCACCACGGACGTGATCGTCGAATCGGCGATCTTCGATCCCGTCAGCATCCGGCGGACCGCGTTCCGCTACGCGCTTCGGTCCGAGGCCAGCCTTCGTTTCGAGAAGGGCCAGGAGCACCGTCTTGCCCGCCTGGGGGCGGACCGCACGGCCCGTCTGATCGCGGAGTGGGCGGGCGGCAGCGTTGCAGCCGGAGCCGTCGACACCAACCCAGTCGAGCCGACGCCCGCCCGCCTCGCCTTCCGCCCGAGCCGCGTCAACCGGCTGCTCGGGGTCGACCTGCCCGTCGCGGAACAGCGTGAGCTGCTGCGACGGGTCGGTGTGGCCACGGACACACCCTCCGCCGGGACGCGGATCGCGGTGTCCGCCGAGCCGAAGTCCCTCGAGATCGATCCCGGCCAGACCGAAACGCTCGTGGCCACGATCCCGACCTGGCGTCGCGACCTCGCCATCGAGGCCGACATCACTGAAGAGGTCGCCCGGGTCCGTGGCTACGACGTCATCCCGGAACTCCTTCCCCATACGACGATGCCGCCCTACAGGCATTCGCCGCTGCGCGTGCGCCACCTGGTCCGCGAAACCCTCGCGGGTGCCGGGCTGACCGAGGCCGTCACGTTCGCCCTCGTCTCGCCGGAGATCGTGGAACGTTTCGGACCGCCCGACGATCCGCCGGTGCCCGGCGAAGGCCAGGCCGGCGGTCGTCCCGTAACGGTCACGAACCCCCTCTCGAGCCAGCACTCGGTGATGCGCCAGGGCTTGCTTGGCAGCCTGCTCGACATCGTCTCGACGAACCTCCGGCAGGGTCGTCCCGACGTTGCGATCTTCGAGATCGGCAAGGGCTACGGCGCGACGGAGGAGGGCGACACGACCCACGAGTGGTGGCGGCTCGGATTGGCGATCACCGGCTCGGCGGAGATCCCCGCCTGGAACCGGCCGTCCCGTCCCTACGACCTCGATGACGCCAAGGGCGTGCTCGAGCTCGTGGCTCGGCGCCTCGGGTTCCCGGTGCCGCGCTACAGCGCCCTGACCGATGATCCGCGGTTGCATCCCGGGCGTGCGGCGCGGGTGATGGCCGGCGACCGGCTCGCCGGTCGTCTGGGCTCCCTGCACCCCGCCCTGCTCGATGAGTTCGAGCTGCGCGCAGCGGACGTGGTCGTGGGCGAGGTCGCCATCGCCGGCTTGTCGGGCGGTCAGCCAGCCGTCCCGCGGAGCACGACGCCGTCACGACACCCGTCGGTGGATCGCGATCTCGCGGTCGTCGTGGCCGAGACCGTCCCGGCCGCTGATGTCGAGGGCGCCATCCATCGACACGGCGGCGTCCTGCTGCGTTCGGTCGTGCTGTTCGACATCTACCGCGGGCGCCCGCTCGATGATCACGAGAAGAGCCTCGCCTTCCGGCTGGCCTTCCAGGCGGGGGACCGGACGCTGACGGAAACGGCGATCGATCAGGCGATCGAGACCGTGACCGCCGGGCTCGCAACGGACGTCGGTGGTCGGCTCCGAAGCTGACCGAGGCGGCCCGCTATAGGCAATTTGGCTCCCTTGCCGCCGCTGGATCGCCGCGCTACCCTTGCGCGGCTTTGGCGCCGGCATGGGCCGCTCGCCCGTTCAAGGAGGCATATGCGTGGACCCCGGGGAGTTTTTTCGCGGCGCCGGAACCGTCGATCTGGTCATCGTCCTCTTCTTCATCGGCTTCTTCGTGCTGGGCTTTGCGCAAGGCACGATCCGTCGGCTGATCGGCATCCTTTCGGTCCTGTTCTCGTTTCTATTCGCGGCTAGCCTGACCGGGCCGCTCGGGTCGTTTCTCGGTGACCACTGGACACAGTTTGCGCGGCCCTACAGCGTCATGATCGGGTTCGGGACGGTGTTCTCCGCGGCGGTGATCGCGCTGGCGCTCATCGTCCAGAGCTACTACAAGCCGCAGCAGCTCTTCCGGAAGGCCCGTTTCGCCGACGAGCTCCTGGGTGGGATCCTGGGCGTCGTGCAGGCCGCCCTGATCTTCGGGGCCGTGCTCATCATCCTCGACTCCTTCTTTTTGATCCCGGGCATCCCGCCCGATCCGCAGGAGCTCCCGTTCCTGCGCACGTTCTGGGGGGCGCTCAACGAGACCCAGTTCGCCGTGTGGTTCCGCAGTTCGCTGATCCCTGCGAGCTTCGTGCTGATCGGCCTGTTCGTGCCCGACTACATCAAGGCCCTCTACCAGTTCCGCTGACGCCACTGGACACCCTGGGGCGAGCCATGCTCGCCGGGCCCACACTCGCCGCCGGGCGCGCCCTTTTGGGCGCCGCGCTCGTGCGCGAGGACGAGACGGGTCGGCGCGCAGGCCGCGTCGTCGAGGTCGAGGCGTACATCGGCGAGGCGGACCAGGCATCGCACGCACGCTTCGGCCCGACCGCCAGGAACCGGATCATGTTCGGGCCGGCGGGCCTCGCCTACGTGTACCTTGTCTACGGGATGCATGCCTGTCTCAACGTGGTGACCGAGCCCGAGGGTGCCCCGGCCGCCCTGCTGATCCGCGCCGTCGAACCGCTCGTCGGACTCGACCGCATGCGCGCGGATCGTGTCACTCGCGCAGGGGGGAACCGGCGTTTCAGCGATCCGGACCAGGCTGCCAACGATGCCGCCCGGATCGCGCGAACGTCCGACCACCGTCTGGCGAGCGGCCCGGGCCTGGTGGCAGCCGCATTTGGGCTCGATCCGGGCTGGACCGGCACCGACATGTGCGACCCGGCGTCGCCGCTCCGGCTGGAAGCGGCTCACCGCGGATCTGGCCCGCCCGAGCTTGTGCGGGCAACCCCTCGGATCGGGATCGGGTACGCCGGCGAACCCTGGGCATCCCAGCCCTGGAGGTTGTGCCTGGCGGGTCATCGCTCGGTCTCCGGGCCAGCCGGCCTGCGCTAGGCGACCTCGTGGACCTTCGCTCGACGATCCTGCTCGAGTTTCCTGCCGTCCGCGCCAGACTCGCCGAGGCCACCTCGTTCCCGCCGTCGCGCGAGCTCGCCGAAGCGCTCGAGCCCACGAGCGACACGGTGATCGTGGGGCGGTGGCTCGATGAGACAGACCAGATGCGCTCGCTGCTCGAGGAGCGACCCGGCGTCGGCATCGGTGGCGCGCGTGACATCGGGCCGGCGGTCGAACGGGCGGCACGCGGAGGTCGGCTGGAGCCGGCCCAGTTCCTCGAGATCGCAGACACGCTCGACGCGACCGCACGGCTGGCGACGGCACTGGCCGACGAACGCCGGCCGCTCCTGCGTACGCTCGGGAAAGAGCTCCACGCGCTTCCGGCGTTGCGATCCACGCTGTCGCGCAGCTTCGACCCAGTCGGGGAGCTGCTCGATACGGCTTCGCCCCGCCTCGGCGGCCTGCGCGCGGCCGTGCGCGTCGCCTACGACCGGTTGCGCCGGCGGCTCGACGCGCTCGTGGGCGCCGAGCTCGGCAGCGCCCTGCAGGAGCCGATCGTCACGCTCCGCAATGGCCGGTACGTGGTGCCGGTCAAGGCCGAGGCTCGCGGCCGGGTCAAGGGGATCGTCCACGATGCATCGGGCAGCGGCCAAACCCTGTTCATCGAGCCGCTTGTCGTCGTCGAACTCGGTAACGCCTGGCGCGAGGCACAGGTCGCCGAGGCCGAAGAGATCGCGCGGATCCTCGACGAGTTGTCCGCGTTCGTGGGGGCCAACGCGGCCGACCTGCGCGAGACGCTGGCTGCCCTGGCCAGGTTCGATCTGTGGGCGGCCAAGGCGGCGCTGTCGTCCGAGATGCGCGCCAGTCGCGCCGAAACCGTGGACCGTTTCGAGGTGGAGCTCCTGTCCGCGCGTCACCCGGGTCTGACCGGTCGCGTCGTGCCAATCGATATCCGGCTCGGCGACGGGTACACGGCGCTGGTCGTCACCGGGCCCAACACCGGCGGCAAGACCGTGACGCTGCGGACGCTCGGGCTGTTGAGCCTCATGCACCAGTCCGGGCTGCACGTGCCGGCCGCTCCTGGCAGCCGCCTGCCGATCTGGCGCGACGTGTTCGCCGACATCGGCGACGAGCAATCGATCGCGCAGTCACTGTCGACGTTCTCCGGTCATCTGCGCTCGATCATCCGGATCGTCGCGAGCGCGGGGCCGGGCACGCTCGTCCTCCTCGACGAGCTGGGCGCGGGGACCGATCCGACCGAAGGGTCGGCTCTTGCCCAGGCATTGCTCGACCATTTCATCCGCGCGGGAGCGCTCGTGGCCGCGACGACGCACTACGCTGAGCTCAAGGCGTACGCACACACGACAACCGGCGTGCGCAACGCGTCGGTCGAGTTCGATCTCGAGACGCTGTCGCCGACCTACCGCTTGACGGTCGGGCTGCCAGGCGGCAGCCAGGCATTTGCGATCGCCGAACGCCTGGGGCTCGATGATGCGATCGTCGATGACGCACGATCACGGCTTACCGAGGCGCAGCGGACGTTCGAGGCGACCCTGGCAGCGATCCGCACCTCCGAGGGTGAGACGAACGACGCCCTGGATCGGGCGCGGGCGGCCGAGTTGCGATCGGTCGAGCAGCTCAGGATGGCCGAGGAGGAACGCAGACGAGCCCGCCGCGAACGCGACGAGGCGGTACGAGCCGCACGAGCGGAGGCCGAGCGGATCGTGGCGGATCTGCGAGCGGACGTCAGCCAGGCGCGCGAGGCGCTCGAACGCGAGACGCTCACGGCCAACGCGCTCGATCGGGTGATGGGCCAGGCCGCAGCGAACCTCGAGCGTCTGCCGGCCGAGGAGGCCGCGCCGGAACCCGAGGCGATCGAGCCACGGACGTGGCGGCTCGGTGAGCGGGCGAGGAGCCGCTCGGGTGGCTGGGAGGGGCGGATCGCCGCGCTGGAGCGAGGCGGCCGCCGGGCCACGCTCGAAGCGGGCGGGATGCGCGTGACGGTCGATGTGGACGACCTTGACGTCGTCGCAGGTGGCGAGGTCCCGTCGTCGCGTGTCGCCGAGACGGCGTCGACGAACGAGTTCGCCCTGCGGCTCGATCGGGCGGGTCAGGTGGCGTCATCTCTGGATCTGCGGGGAGCCCGGGTCGACGAGGCGCTCGAGGCCCTGAGTCGGTATCTCGATGACGCCGGCCTGGCTGGCCTTGCCAAGGTCCTGATCATTCACGGTATGGGCACGGGCGCGCTGCGCGATGCGGTGCGGGCTGAAGCCTCGAGGCACCCGCTCGTGCGCTCGCTCCGACCCGGCGAGCGTGGCGAAGGCGGCGACGGCGCCACGATCGTGGAGCTCTGACGACCTAGCCGCAGCCCGCCTTGTCCCGCTCCCGGAGCCTCAGGTCGACGCTGTTCCCGGGCTGGAGGAATGTCCCCGGCCCCGGGTTCATATCGGAGACCACGCCTCCCTCGTCGTCGCCCCGCACGTTGCCGACGGCCAACCCGGCAGTGTTCAGCGTCCCGGCCGCTTCCCCGAGCGTCATGCACCTGACGTTGGGAACGACCACGAAGCCTTCGGCTGGGGGCGGGCAGGCCGCCGGGTTGGCCGGATCGGGTGGCGCGAACGGATCGCAGACGACGGGCGGGGCCGCGATCGGGCACCGGCCGCTTGGCGCGAACGGGGCGCCCCAAGTCCGTCCGAACGGAGTGAAGGAGTTGTTGTAGAAGTACGACGTCCGCGTACCTTCCGGCCCGCCACGGACCCCTGCGCCTCGCGCCGCGCGGGCTCCCCAGTTCGCATTGGCTTTCTGCCAGTTCTCGTGGTCGGCCTCCACCCGCGAGAGGTCGAAGAAGCCGCGGGTCACTCGCGGGCCGACACAGCCCTCCTGCCAGCGGAGGCCCGTGGCTCCGTCGATATGGACCGCGACCCGGCTCGTCTCTTCCTGCGTCGGGACCGTGCCTGGCAGGAACAACTCCTCGACCGTCACGCGGGTGAATGGACCTGGCTTGAGCCCGGTGAAGGCATCGACCTCCGCGACCTCGAGATTGCTCGGTTGCACGAACTCGGCGATCGGCAGGCCTGCGCTGATCTCGGTCAGGATGGCCGACCACAGCGGTGCAGACGTGTCGAGCGAGAGCTTGCCGTCGTTGGGGGTGTTGTCGCTGTTGCCCATCCAGACTCCTACAGCAAGCGCAGGGGTGCTTTCGTCCTCCGGTGGTGCCAGGTAGCCGTACGCGGCCACGTCCCGGTTGTCGCTCGTCGTACCCGTCTTGTAGGCCGCCGGTCGACGCGTGTCGCCGTCGTAGATCGCCCATTTGCCCCAGTACGGGTTGACTTCGGTGTCGGTGTTTCCGGCCAGGATGTCGGTCACGATGTACGCGGCGCCGGCGCTGATGACCCTCGTGCCACGTTGAGCCACGTCGCTCAGCGGCCAGACCGTTCTGCCGTTGACGTCCACGACCTTTTCGATTACCCGCCGCGGGACGTGGATGCCGCCGTCCGCGATCGTACCGTAGGCGCCAAGCAGGTCGATCGGATGGACCTCGAGGGTTCCGATGCCCATCGAGACCACGGGGATCGCAGAGCTCGGAAAGATCAGGCCGAAGTCCTTCGACCGGGTGAACACCCGATCGAGCCCGGTGATGATCGAGCTCTTGATCGCCGGGATGTTGAGCGAGAACTGGAGCGCCGAGCGGACACGCACGGGACCGCGCTCGAGCTTGTCCGCCTGGGTCGGGGTGTAGTCGTTGCCGAAGTCGGTCACGACGTCCATGAGCATGGTGGAGGCGGTGATCGCGCGGTCCTCGATGCCGATTGCGTACCCGATCGGCTTGATCGCCGATCCCGGCTGCCGCCAGCCGTCCGCGAGCACGTCGAACTGCGGCTGGAACTTTTCGTTGCCCCTGGCCGTGTAGCTCGCGCTCCCGACGTAGGCGAGGACCTCACCCGTTCGATAGTCCATGACCGCGGACGCGGCGTTGTGGATGTTGCGACCGCGCAGGCCGACGATCCAATCCTGCTGGGAGGCTGGGATCTTCCTGGCCTCGAGGACGGCGCGCGGGTCCTTGGCGTTCGGTGCGCGCGCCGCAACGTACGTCCACTTTTCGGCCACCTTCTGCATGTTCCAGTCGAGGGTGGTCGTGACCTTGAAGCCGCCCGAGTCGACCTCCTGGCAGTCGTCGGGGGTCTCGGGACAGTAGATCAGGCCGAGCTCGTGGCGGACTTGCCACACGAAATGGGGAGCTCGCCACTTGACCGAGGTCTGTTCCACAAGCTCGACGGGTTCGTCCTTGGCGGCCTCGTATTCGGCGATCGTGTGGACGTCGCCACTCAGCGGGCTGCGCGTCTTCATCAGGTCGAGGATGAAGTTGCGGCGCTGGACGATCTCGGACTCGGGTAGGACCACGAGCTTGAACTTGGGGCAGTCGGCGCCCTCCGCCACCTCCTCCAGGCAAACCCGCTCGGCGTTGCGAACGAGGTCGAAGCGGGTGGGGGACTGGGGGATCGCGGCCAGGATGGCTGTCTGCGAGAGCGTGAGCTCCTCCAGCGGCTTGCCGAAGTAGCTCTTGGCGGCGGCCTTCACACCGTAGCTCTGGTTGCCGTAGAAGTTCTGGTTGAGATAGGCCGTGATGATGTCCTTCTTGCCCTCCTCGCCAGGGAAGGCTTCAGTCAGCTTGATCGACTGGATGATCTCGCGGATCTTGCGGTCGTACGTCGATCCCTCGAACGCCCACTCGGGCAACAGGCGTTGGCGGACCAGCTGCTGGGTGATCGTCGAGGCGCCGCGCGGCCGGCCGCGCACTGTGTCGATCCCGGCATCGAGGATGGCGAAGAAGTCGAAGCCCGGGTTGGTCCAGAAGTCCTTGTCCTCGATCGCGGTCGTCGCGTCGAGCATTTCGGCGGGGATCTCCTCGAATTCGACGAGCTCACGCTTGAAGTCACCGAGGCGTGCCAGCTCGATCTTGCCGGTCCGGTCGTACACGATCGTCTGCTGCTCGAAGTCGATCGACTTGAGCGCAGCGGCGGGCTCGGGCAGGCCGGCGGCGTACTGGTTGTAGGCGCCGACGACCACAGCGAGGCCGAGGAACGCGACGACGAACCCGCCGATCAGGATGGAAGCAAGAATTGCGCCGGCGACGGTGGCAACGGTCGTTCCTGTCCGTCCACCGGGGCGTCGCCCAAGCGCCCGTCGATGGCGCTGGCGCCGCGCGAGGCTGGTCTGCATCTGGGGCCGCACGATAGCATAGGGAGCGTGAACCTACGGTCAGCCGCCTCCCGCTGGGTCGAGACGACTCGGACCGGATCACTGTGACGAGCACGGTCCCAGTGACGGGTGGAGCGCAGGGCGGACTGGGCGGGCTCATCGACGAGCTCGACTGGCGTGGGATCCTGCACGCGACCACCCCCGGCCTCGCGGCGCGGCTCGCGACTGGCGAGCCGATCTCGGCCTACATCGGCTTCGATCCCTCCGCGCCGTCCCTCCACATCGGCAGCCTCGTGCCGATCTTCGGGCTGCTCCGGTTGCAGAGCCGGGGCGGGCGACCAGTGGCGCTGGTGGGGGGCGGTACCGGGATGATCGGCGACCCGTCCGGGCGCTCGACGGAACGAAAGCTGCTCGATCGTGACACGCTGGAGGCCAATGCCGTCGCACTGCGCGGTCAGCTCGAGCGTTTTCTGGATTTCACGCCGGGGTCCGGCGGCGCGGTGATGATCAACAACCTCGATTGGCTGGGCCGGCTCTCGCTTGTCGACTTCCTCCGCGACACCGGCAAACACTTCACGGTCCCGTACATGCTGGCCAAGGACTCGGTCCAGGTTCGGCTCGACCGCGGCCTGTCGTTCACCGAGTTCAGCTACATGCTGCTGCAGGCGTACGACTTCGCGCATCTGCATCGCGAGATGGGCGTCGAGCTGCAGATGGGCGGCGCCGACCAGTGGGGCAACATCACTGCGGGGTTGGAGCTCATACGACGGACATCTGGCGCCGGCGGGGAGACGGGGACGGCGCACGGGCTCGCCTACAAACTGTTGCTCACGCCGTCGGGCACCAAGTTTGGCAAGAGCGAGGAAGGGGAGTCGGTCTGGCTCGATCCCGATCGCACGTCGCCCTATGCCTTCTACCAGCACTGGCTCAACACCGACGATCGCGACGTCGGCACCTACCTGCGCTGGTTCACCGAGCTCGATCGAGATGAGATCGAAGGGCTCGAGGCAGAAACGGCGCGGGCGCCGGAGACTCGCGCGGCGCAGCGAGCACTCGCCCGCGACATCACGGGTCGAACACATGGCGAGGCCGCCGCGGCCCAGGCAATCGCCGATTCGGCAGCGCGGTTCTCTGGCGACGCAATCGTAGACCCGGACCGCCTCCGGTCGCTGTACGAGGGCAGCGGCGGGTTCACGTTCACGCCACTGATGCTCGAGGCCGGCGTCGCCGTGCTGCTTGCCGAGGCCGGCCTGTTCCCGTCGCGCGGCGAGGCGCGCCGGACGATCGCCGCGGGTGGCGTGACGGTGAATGGCGCACGGGTGACTGACCCCGGGGTCGTCCCGCAACCGATCGCCGGGGAGTGGCTGGACGTAGGGATCGGCAAGCGACGACGCGAGATCGGCCGCCTGCAGCGCTGAGGGATACAGTTGGGGTACTCGGGCGCGGGCCTCTACGACGACGACACCGGAGCCGATGTCCGGGGGCGCTTTCGCGAGCTGCTGGCCGATGGGTTGACCACAGAGGCAGCGACTGATCGCCTGCTCGACGAATGGCAAGACGTCCTCGGGGACTCCGATGTCATGTGCGCGTTCTGGCTCGCACTCGCCGACACCCAGTCACGCCTGGGCAGGCTCGAGGATCGCGTCCGCGTCCGGGCTCTGGAGCTCATCCGTTCCGGCGAAGACCTTGCACGGTTCGACCACGACCGAGGGCTCTCGAAGGCGAGACGGAAGGTCCTTGATGCGTTAGCCACGCGACTCGCGTCACCCCAGCGCAAGCCCCTGACGCCTCGCCCGCCGTTCCGCTCCGTTTCGCCGGTCGGGGTAGGCGACGTCTTCTGGTTCAGCCCTCCGCGCGGACGCCGGATCCTTCTGCGCTGCGTCGCGATCAATGGCGACGCCCGCGACAACTATCCGACAGTGGAGGTCCTGGACTGGTCGGCCGACACGCCGCCCGAGGACCCTGCAAGACTACGGGCAAGGAGTCCGCTGCCACGTGCCCACGGTCTGTGGCCCGACTTGTTTGCCCTCGTTCGAGATCCACGCGATCCCGACCCGAGCACGCGGATCGAGATCGTGGCGACCGGCGTGCCAACGAGGGGACGACGGATGCTTCCTGAGTTGATGGTCCCATGGACGAGCCTTGAAAAGGACGTAGCGCGGGTCTTTGGCTCCTGACCGGGCGTGTGCGTTACGGGCCATGCCGCTCGCGCAATCGTTCGACAACGAGACCCGGCGCGAGGTCGCGTTCCGCGAGCAGCACCAGTGTGTGGTAGAGCAGGTCGGCGGCTTCTCCGGATAGCGCTTCCCGCGTTGGAGCCCGGCCACCGCCATTCGTCTCCGCGGCGGCGTCGTCCTTGGCCGCGATGAGGACCTCGGTTGCCTCTTCGGTCACCTTGCGGGCCACCGCATCAACGCCGCCGGCAAGCAACCGCGCGGTATAGGATCCCTCCGGCCTTACGTCTGCGCGCGAAGCGATCGTCGCCCAGAGCGTCTCGAGCCAGGCGAATCCCTGCGCGGATCCTTCGGCGGGGGCCCCAGCAGCGTCGAAACAGCTCCGCGTCCCGCGATGGCACGTCGGGCCTGCCGGCTCGACGCTGAGCAGCAGCGCGTCGCCGTCGCAGTCGGTTGCGAGGTCCACCAGTCGCAGCACGTTACCGCTCGTCTCACCCTTGCGCCACAACTGGTCGCGCGATCGTGAGTGAAAATGCACGTCGCCCGTCAACAGTGTCGCGTCGAGCGCCTCGGCATCCATCCAGGCGAGCATCAGGACGCGCCCGTCCATGACGTCCTGGACGATCGCAGGCACAAGCCCGGCTTCGTTGTACCGGACATCAGGTCGCTCCGGGCGCGGCGGCGCAGCCCCGCTCACGCCACGGCCTGCGGGACCAGACGAACCGGCAAGCCGGCAGCGGCCATGGCCGCCTTGACATCGGTGATCGAGTGGATCCTGCGGTGGAAGATCGACGCTGCGAGGATCGCGTCCGCACCACCATCGCGGACCGCGGCGACGAAATCCTTTGGACCCGCGGCACCACCGGACGCGATGACCGGGACCTGGACGGCGGAGCTGATCGCGCGGAGCAGCACCGTATCGAACCCGGAACCTGTGCCATCACGATCGATCGACGTCACCAGGAGCTCGCCTGCACCGAGCTCCACGACGCGTCGAGCCCAGCTGACAGCGTCCAACCCGGTCCGATCACGACCGCCAGAAACCACGACCTCCCAGGCGTCTGGCCCCGTCTGGAGGGCATCGATCGCGATGACCACCGCCTGGCGCCCGAAGCGCCCCGCGCATGCGGCGATCAGGCTCGGATCGGCCACCGCCGCCGTGTTGAGCGAGACCTTGTCCGCCCCGGCACGCAGAACGTCGCGCATCTCGTCCACGCTGCGCACGCCGCCGCCCACGGTCAGCGGGATGAACGCGCGTCGCGCCGTCCGCTCGACGATGTCGAGCAGTGTTCCGCGCCGCTCCGGGGCGGCTGTGATGTCGAGGAACACGAGCTCGTCCGCACCCTCGCGGGCATACCGTTCGGCGAGCTCCGGCGGGTCGCCTTCGTCGACGAGATCGATGAACCGGGTCCCCTTGACAACGCGCCCATCGGCAACGTCCAGGCACGGGATGACACGACGCCGCAGCATTCAGGCCGCCCGCACCAGGTCGACGAAGTTGGCGAGCAGGCGAAGACCGTCGGGGCCGCTTCGTTCCGGGTGGAACTGGACACCGACAATCGAACCGCGGGCGACCGCGCTGACAAACGGTCCGCCGTGGGTCGTCCGGGCGAGCACGAGGCCGTCATCGGGTGCGGAACCCTCAGCTGCGGCCGGCTCGCCGGCGTACGAGTGGACGAAGTAGAAGTCGGAGCCGGGATCGATACCGTCGAAGATGGGATGCGCTCGCGTCCGTTCGACCTGGTTCCAGCCGATGTGCGGGAGCGTGGGCGCGTCGACCAGGCGCACGGTGCGTCCCGGGAGGGTTCCGAAGGTGATCGCCGAATCCTCGTCGCTGCCCTCGAACAGCAGCTGGAGCCCCAGACAGACGCCGAGGAACGGCCGATCGGCCGCCAACCAGGCGGCGATCGGTGCGACCAAACCCAGTAGCTCGAGCCTCGCCATGGCCGGCGCGGCCGCCCCAACCCCGGGGACGATGAGCGCATCGATCCCCCCCAGGTCGGATGGCTGGACCGCGATCCGGACATCGGCACCAACGGTCGTGAGCGCCTGGTCGATGCTCACCAGGTTGCCAGCACCGTAGTCGACGACGGCGACAGTCGGCCGCGCGCTCACCCGAGGCTGCCCTTCGTCGAAGCGACCCCGGCCCGCCGCGCATCGAGCTCACAGGCGACGCGCAGCGCCCGCCCCAGTGACTTGAAGGCGGCCTCGGCCAGGTGATGGTCGTTCCGGCCGCTGCCGGTCAGGTGCATCGTCGCTCCAGCAGTCCGCGCGAATGCCTCCAGGGCGTGCTCGACGAGCTGGAGCGGAAGCCCGCCAACGCGTTCGCCCAGGAACGGCAGATCGATGACGGTGTAGGGCCGGCCGCCGACGTCGATCACGGTGGTCGCCAGGGACTCGTCCATGGGCACCGTGCTCTGGCCGAACCGGGCGATCCCGGCCCGGTCGCCGAGCGCCTCGGCGAACGCGGCACCGAGCACGAGCGCGACGTCCTCGAC
>JBKKCW010000376.1:0-4081 GCA_046712485.1 Candidatus Limnocylindrales bacterium | reverse complement strand
AGTCGAGTTTGGTCACGACGCCGGCCGGGCGATCGCCCAGAACTGCGACGAGTGCAGCCGCACCGTTCGTGAGGAGCGCAAACGCCACGTCGAGACTCGCTGACGCATCGACGAGGGGCAGCGGTGGGTCCATGACCTCGCCGATCGTGCGCTCCACCACGTCCGGGTTCCGGTAGGCCCGATCGAGCAGGCTCTTCTCGCTGACGGATCCGACGATGCCTTCCAGGGCCTCGCCCTCGGGCTGCTCGGAGACCGGGAGCTGGCTGATCCCGTACAGCTGCAGCAGGTCGATTGCCGAGCCGACGCGATCGGTTGTCCGGCTGATGACCACGGCCGGAATGTCGGTACCGCGGTGACGCTCACGGAGCAGGTCTGCGACGCGGACGACGGCCCCAGTCGTCGCCAGCAGCCCGTTCGCGCGCATCCACTCGTCGTTGTAGAGCTTCGACAGGTAGTTCCGGCCACCGTCGGGAAGGAGGACAACGACGACCGCCTCATTGCCGCCGTCCTGCCCGGTCAGCTCACCGACGACCTCGAAGGCCGCCACCAGGGCAGTCCCGCACGAGCCGCCGGCGAGGATGCCTTCCTCGCGGGTCAGGCGGCGTGCCATCGCGAACGCGTCGCGATCGCTCACGCGGACCCAGCGGTCGACCATGGCCGGGTCGTACGTGCCCGGAAAGAAGTCCTCCCCGACGCCTTCGGTCAGGTACGGGCGGGCCGTGTCGCCCGACAGCACGCTGCCTTCAGGGTCAGCGCCGATCACCTTGATCCCCGGGTTGCGCTCGCGGAGGGCGCGGGCGGCGCCGGAGATCGTGCCGCCGGTGCCCACGCTCGCCACGAAATGGGTGATCCGCCCCTCGGTCTGCTGCCAGATCTCAGGACCCGTCGTCCGCTCGTGGGCGATCGGGTTCTCCATGTTCCAGTACTGGTCCGGCTTGAAGGCGCCCGGGATGTCTCGCGCCAGTCGAGCGGCCACGGAGTAGTAGCTCTCGGGTGATTCGGGCGCTACGTTCGTCGGGCACAGCACGACTTCCGCGCCGTACGCGCGGAGCAGCTGCTGCTTCTCCGAGGACTGCTTGTCGGCCATCACGAAGATGCAGCGATAGCCCTTGAGCGCGGCCGCAATGGCCAGCCCGTGACCGGTGTTGCCGGACGTCGGCTCGATGATCGTGCCGCCCGGTTTGAGCAACCCGGCACGCTCCGCCGCCTCGATCATCGGCAGCCCGATCCGGTCCTTGACCGAACCGCCCGGGTTGAGCATCTCGAGCTTGGCCAGCAGAAGCGGCTGGCGCTCGGCCGGTCCGAGATCTCTGGTGAGCCGGCTGATCCGGACGAGGGGGGTGTCCCCGACGAGATCGAGGATCGATTCAGCGTACTGCATCGCGGCCGAGTATACGGGCGCCATCGCCTGTTCCCGGTTCCGTCGCCGACGCCTGGGGCCGGTGCTCCTCGCAAGCCGGTCCGGCGGTCCCGGTCATGCCTCGCGGTCGAGTCTTCCGGGTCGAAGGAACAGCCAGGTCAGGCGGCGGCGCAGCCAGCGACGCCGTGCGGGCGGGTCGACTGTCCACGGATGGAGGGACTCGACGGAGGGGCCAAGGATCGCCGCGAGGGCGTCACTCATGCGTCGGGCGACCTCCATCTCCTCGCGCGATCCGGGTGCTGGCAGCGGCGACCCTGGAGGCAACCCTGCGAGGGCCCTCGCGGAGGTGACCGCGTGCACGCGCGACGCCATCCGCCGTCCGAGATACAGCTCGTCCGTGCCGGCCATCGCCAACGGAACGATCGGCGCATCAGTCCGAAGCGCGATCACGGCCCATCCGGTGCGGAACGGTCCGATCCGGCCCGGCGTGCCGCTGACCGTGCCCTCCGGCATCTGGACGAAGACGCCACCGTTGGCGACGACCGCCCGGGCGGACTCGACGTGCTGATCGATGCCGACGCCGCCGCGCCAGACCGGTAGCAGCCCACCCAGGGCGTGGATCAGCCGCTCGCGCCAGGGCGACGAGAACGTGGAGGGGCCGCTGCCCAGGAACCACGCCCTCGGTTCAGGTGGGATGGCGTGGATCACGACGAACGGATCCATCCAGCCGCGATGCGCGGCTGCCACCAGCAGGTATCCACCGCGCGGCTGGTTCTCCTGGCCGACGGCCCGGATCCGGAACTGGAACACGACGAAGAGAATGAACCGAGCCAGCAGCCGCACCAGCCGATAGAGCAGCGACGCCTTCGCCTCTGGCGTTCGCCCAAGCCAGGCGAGGCCTTCCCGCGCCCCACCCCGCGCCGCCGCGAGTGCTTCCGGCGAGATCCGCGGCGGGGGAGGTCTCCGGCGCTTCGGGGACTCGGGCTTGTCCACCTCCGTCATCGCCGAGTCATGCAGCGGGCAGCATCGTCACGACACGAGGACGTCGACTGGGTCGTCTTCGTTACGCCCGTCACGGCGGTCGTTCGAACCCTCGAGCTCCTCGACATCGTCGGCGTCGAGGTCCGGCGCCCGTCCGATAGCGCCCCACGTCGCGAGTGCGGGATGCGTGGCTGGATCGTCGTCCGGATGGCCCGGTTTATGCCGCCAGATCAGGACCGCGAGGGACGGGACGATGAAGAGGAGCGACACGATCTGTGCGGTCGGGATGCCGAGCAACGTCCAGTTCTCCTGGCGCAGGGTTTCGAGCGCGAAGCGCACGATCCCGTACCAGACAAAGAACAGCAGGATGAGATCGCCGGGTCGCAGCCACGACCGCAGGCGGAAGCCGATCCAGATCAGGACGACGGCTCCGATGAGCCCGGACAGCGACTCGTACAGGAAGAGCGGGTGGAAGCGGGTGGTCTCCACGGGAAACGCTTCGCAGGTGTACGCCGCGATCCGATGGGCACAGTCGATCGGGATGCCCCATGGAAGCGTCGTGGGTGGACCGTAGAGCTCCTGGTTGAAGAAGTTTCCCCATCGTGCCACCGCCTGCATCGCGAAGAGTGCCGGGGCGATGATGTCCGCCCAGCGCCAGAACGGGAGGCGTTTCCAGCGCGTGAAGAGGACGACCGAGATGAGTCCTGTGGCGATGCCGCCATATACGCCCAGCCCGGTGTACGGCGGCAGGACGATCCTTGCGAGGTCGTCCCTGTAGAGCGCCCACTGGTCGATGACGTGGTAGAGGCGGCCCCCGATCAACGCCGCGACCGCGACGACGATCATCCCGTTGCCGACCACCTCGGGATCCTCTCCGGCCCGACGGGCGAGGCGGACGAGGATCTGGTAGGCCACCGCCAACCCGACGGCATATCCGATCCCGTACCAGTACACGGGGAGCGGCCCGAGCTGGAACGCGATCGGGTTCGGGAGGACATCGAGCATCCGCCGAAGTGTAAGCGGCCGCGCTCCCTATACTCGGCCCGAGTGAACGCCGAGTTCAACGTGTGGCTGCTGATCGTCGGGCTCGTCGTGGGGGCCGGGCTGGTCTGGGTCGTCATGATGGACGGCCGCCGCCGCGAAGCCGAGATCGATGCCACCGAGCTGCCACGCGAGGCCGTCTGGCTCTCGGCGGTCCTGGCCGAGGACGGCTTTGACGTGAGCCCCGAGGCAGCCGAGCAGGCGCTCCTGCTCCACCGTGCCTACCTGGGCGCGCCGCCGCCCGATCCGATCGAGGGCGAGCCACTGGGGATGGAGCCGTCCGCCGCCCCGGAACCGCGCGGGGCCGTCGTCGACGCCACCGACCAAGGTGCGCCGCTCGGCGATGAGCGGGCCTGAGCCACCGCCAAGTTCCATAGGCCATGCCGGGTGGCACGGGCTCGGGTCGAGGGCCGGGCTATCCCGACCGGGGCATCTCCCAGGCGGGGCTTCTCCCATACGCCATCCCGGGTGGCGCTAGCCAACGTCGAGGGCCGAATTGCTCCCATACGCCATCCCTGGTGGCCCATCGCGCGATTTGGGCGCCGGAATGCGCCCCAGGGTCGGCCCCGTGTTCCGTAGTGCCACGCTCGGTGGCGTATCGAAGATCGCTCGCGGAAGGAACCGGCGGCGGAACTCCTCTAGAGGTCGCCCTCCAGCACGTCCTGGCCGCCGGTCGAGCCGTCGAGGCTGACGAGCGTG
>JBKKCW010000375.1:0-9259 GCA_046712485.1 Candidatus Limnocylindrales bacterium | reverse complement strand
GCCCGGTCCGGCGGACCATCCGCCGGGTGCCCGGCCTGGTTGGCGGGGCCGGAGACGTGGTGAGACAGCTCGGTCTCGGGCCGCGCATCCGGGCCTGGATCACGAAGGAGGAACGAGGCGCGTGAAGCTCATCCTCACGAAGGACGTAGACAAGCTCGGCAAGAGCGGCGAGATGCGGATGGTCTCCGACGGGTATGCCACGAACTTCCTCATCCCCAAGCAGCTGGCCGTGCCGGCAGCCGGTGGCGCGTACCGAGCCTGGCAGCACGACATCGCGAGCCGCGAGGACAAGCGGATCCGCGAACGCGCCGATGCCGAGATCGCCGCGACCCGGATCGCCAGCACGACGCTGACGATGGGCGTCAAGGTCGGAGAGGGCGGCAAGCTCTATGGCTCGATCACCTCGAAGGACATCGGCGACGCGCTGGCGCGCCGCGGCATCGAGATCGACCGCCACAAGATCGACCTCGAGGAGCCGCTCAAGACGCTCGGCACCTACAAGGTCGCCATCAAGGTCTTCGCCGGCATGACGGCCGAGGTGACGGTCGTCGTCGAACCCAAGGGCTGACCAGGTCCGCCCCAGTCGTTGGTCATCGGCGGCTGGTCCTTCCGGGTGATCGCGATCGGGGTGCTTTCGCGGGGTACTGTCGCACCTCAATCGAGAACAACCGACAGGAGTACGGGTGGGTCACGAATTGACCGTGTCCGAGCGCGCGGCCGACCGGGTGTCGACCTGAGCCAATGATCGCGGCCGTCCTGCTTGCGCTGCTCGCGATCGCCGGCGGTACCCTCGCCAGCTACGCCTACGACGACGACGCGCCGCTGGTCTCTCGGTTGGCGTACGGCACCGCGACCGGCCTCGTGGCGCTTGCCGGGATCGGGTTCATCCTCGCCAACTTCGTAGGCATCGTGCCCGGTGCGCTCGGCGCCGGCGTCGTCGTTGCGCTGCCGCTGGGCGCCTTCGCGCGGCCGGCAGTTCGAGCCCGCGTCGTCCGCGACATGCGTGCGACCCTCGGCAGCGTGCTGCCGGCCCGCCGCGACTCAATGCTGTCGACGTATGGACCCCTCGTCTACACGGCTGTCCTGACTGTCTTTCTGTGGTTCGCCTTCGATCGCGTGATCCTCGAAGAGGGCGGCGCCCTGCTGACCGGTTACGTCAACAACCTGGGCGACCTGCCATTCCATCTGCAGGTCACCTCGAGCTTCGCCTATGGGCAGAACTTCCCGCCGGAGGATCCGACGTACGCTGGCACGGGGTTCGCGTACCCGTACCTGTCCGATTTCCTGGCGGCCATGTTCGTCGGGCTCGGTGCGGGGTTCCGCGACGCGTTCTTCGTCCAGAACCTGCTCGTCGGCCTCGCGCTCGTCGGCCTGCTCTTCCGTTTCGCCCACGTCCTGACCGGCGATCGGCTCGCCGCGTTCCTCGCCCCGGTGCTTGTGCTGTTGAGCGGCGGGTTGGGATGGGTGGCCTTCCTGCAGGACGCGCGCCTGGGCGAGCAGGGGATCGTCGCGGCCCTCGGCTCACTGACGCAGGACTACACGATCGTCGGAGACGGCCCGTTCCGCTGGGGTAACGCGATCACGACCCTTCTGGTCACGCAGCGAAGCCTGCTGTTTGGCCTGCCGGTGGCGCTGACAGTGTTCGTGCTCCTGTGGAAGCTCGTTCACACGGACCCGCCGCCCACGACGCGGCCCAGCCTCCGTGCGGACCATACCCGGCTCGCGCTGGCGGCCGGGGTCCTGACCGGCAGCTTGCCGCTGGTGCACGCCCATTCGTTCGTCGTGGTCATGGGGACGGCCTTCTTCGTCGGCGTGCTCTTCCTCCAATGGCGAGAACGGCGCTGGGTCCCATGGTCGATCTACGTCATCGCGGCGCTGGCGTTGGCCCTGCCGCAGATCTGGTGGTCGACCCACGACAGCATCGCCAATGCAGGGACGTTCTTCGGCTTCGAGCTCGGATGGGACCACGGCGACGAGAACATCGCCTGGTTCTGGCTCCTGAACACTGGTTTGTTCATTCCCCTTGCGGTCATTGCCGCCTTCTGGCCGGGTCGCCAGCCGATCGCAAGCCGCTCGCTGCTGCTCTTCTCGGCGGCCTTCATCGCCTGGTTCGTCGTGCCAAACGTGATGAAGCTCGCCCCATGGGTGTGGGACAACATCAAGGTGCTGTTCTACTGGTTCGTCGGTTTCGTGCCGCTCGTGGCCCTGCTGCTCGCGCGGGCGCTGCGCGCCGGTCCCGGTTGGAGAGCCGCCGGCCTCGGCGCGGTGCTGTCGATGACGCTGGCCGGCGGCATCGATGTCTGGCGAGTCCTGTCGAGCCAGACCGAGCTCGCTGAGTTCGATCGGGACGGCATTGCCATCGCGGCGGTCGTACGCGAATCGACGCCGCCGCGCTCGCTGATCCTGCATGCTCCCACGTACAACCCGCCAGTCTTCCTGACGGGTCGGCGATCGTTGCTCGGCTACACGGGGTACATCTGGGCGCATGGCTTGCCGTACCTCGACCGGGAGGCCGACATCAAGCGCATCTACGCCGGCGAAGACGGCGCGGACGACCTCCTCGAGCAGTACGCGATCGAGTACATCCTGGTGAGTCCGATCGAGCGCGCCAGCATGACCGTCAACGACGGGTATCTCGCCAAGTTCCCGGTGACCGCCGAGATCGGCGACTACAGGCTCCATGACGTCACGCGACCGTAAGGGCGGTCGCCGGAGAGCGGCGGCTCGATCCGATTCGCACGGCATCCCTCGACCCGAGGCAGAGCCCGTTGCCGCGTCGTCGACGTCCGCGGCCGGCGCTGCTGGCGTCGACGTCTTTGACCGCTGGTTCACCCCGATCGCGCTCGGGATCGTCCTGCTGGCTGCCGCGATTCGGTTGCCCGAGCTCGCCCTCAACCCGTTTCATCACGACGAAGGCGTCAACGGGTTCTTCACAACCAACCTCGTCCGCAACGGCGAGTACACGTACGACCCGGCCAACTACCACGGTCCGAGCCTCTACTACTTCGCACTCGTATCGGAGGTGCTGTTCGGGCTCACGACGGAGGCCATGCGGCTTGTCACCGTCTTCTTCGGGATCCTCCTCGTGGGCCTCGTCTTTCCGCTGCGACGGCATCTTGGACCGCTGGCCACGCTCGTCGCTGGCGGCTTGCTGGCCCTCTCGCCAGGCGCCGTCTATATCTCGCGCTATTTCATTCACGAGACCCTTCTCGTGGCATTCACGCTGGCGCTTGTCGTTGCCGTGGTCCTCTACCTGGATCGACGGGAAGCCAAGTACCTGCTTGCCGCGTCGGCGGCCGCGGCGCTGATCTTCACGACCAAGGAAACCGGCATCATCACCGTCGTCGTCCTCCTGATTGCGGCGGTGGTCGGCCGCTATTACACGGCCTGGCGGTCACCCTCGGCCGGTGGACGAACCCGCGCGTCGCGCCCGGGAGGGCGACCGGCGGGACGTGTGCCTCGAGCTCCAAAGTCTGTCTGGATCGACGGCGTCGAGTACCGAGCCGCGACCGCGGGCGCCCCGGCCGGCGCTCCGACTCGCTCGGACTTGCCGGGCTCGATCCCCGTCGAGCAGCTGGCGGGCGCTGCCGCCGTCTTCATCGTGATCTACGTCCTCCTCTTCTCGTCGTTCTTCACCCACTACCCAGGGGGGCTCATCGACTCGCTGGCCACGTTCACGATCTGGACGCAGACGGGCGAGGCCACGCAGGTCCAGCCCGTCTACAGATACCTGGAGTGGATGATCCGGCAGGACGGGCCGATCCTCCTTCTGGGCGTGGCGGGCGGATTGGGCAGCGCGATCCTTGCCCCGAGCCGGCTGTGGGTCGTGATCGGGCTCTGGGCGGCGGGTATCACGACGGCCTACTCGCTCATTCCATACAAGACGCCCTGGATCGCGCTCAACATGCTGCTGCCGCTCGCGTTGCTGGCCGGTTTGGCTGTCGAGCGCCTGTGGATGGCGCGACCGCTGCGACTCGCGGTCCCGGTCGTCGTCGGGGCATCGCTGCTTGTGAGCGGCTATCAGGCGTTCGACCTCAACTACCGGCGCTACGACGACGAGTCGGCGTACCCGTACGTATTCGTCCACACGACCCGTGACATGCTCCGGATGGTGGACGAGATCGAAGCCACGGCAGAGCGAGCCGGGACCGGCAAGGAGACTGGCGTGGCGATCATGTCGCCCGACTACTGGCCGCTGCCCTGGTATTTCCGCGACTACCCGGGCGTGATCTTCTGGAGCCGAATCGTCGAAACCGAGGATGCGATGGTCGTCGCCAACGTCAACCAGGAGGCGGAGCTGGCGCCCGCGCTCGCGGACAGCTATGAACGGGTCGGCACGTACAACCTCCGACCGGGCGTTGACCTCGTCCTCTTCACTCGCAGAGACCTCCCACGGTAGGCGGACGGATGCGATTCCGGAATTCGTCGCTCGCGCGGCTCCTCGTCGGCGTGCTGATCAGCGCAGTGTTCCTGGGGTTGACGCTCGCGCAGGTCGACCTCCCCGAAGTCGCCGACGCGATCGGCCGAGCCGCGCCGGGGCTGCTGGCCCTGGCCCTGCTGATCGTGCTGGTCGACCTCTGCCTGCGCGCCCTGCGCTGGCACGTCCTGCTGCTCAACGTTGAGGGCGCCGGCGCGCGCCCGCCCTACCGGCTCGCGTTCGGCTATCTGACGCTCGGGTTCGCGGCCAACGCGGTGCTCCCCGCCCGGCTTGGCGACATTGCCCGGGCCGTCCTCGCCGCCGGCACGTTCCAGACGCCACGACTCGCGATCTTTGGCACGGTGATGATCGAGCGGATCAGCGACGGGTTGGTCATGCTCAGCCTCGCGATCCTCTCGAGCCTCGTGGTCGCGAGCGCATCTGAGCTCCAGGCGCTGACCGGGTTCGCGGTCGCGCTTGGCATGGCTGGCCTGGTCGCAGCTGCCGTGGGCTGGCTCGCGATCACCAGGTCGCGGCTTGCGTCCACCCGTATTGGCACCCTGATCACCGGCCTCGTTAGCCGCCTCTCGGCCGGCGCCGGTGCCTTCCGGCATGCGGCGTCGGCCGCCGCGTTCCTCGGTCTGACGGCGCTCCTTGCCACGAGCGCGATCCTCGTCGCCTGGACCATCCTCCAGGCTGTCGGCGTCCGTCTCAGCGCCATCGAGACGGTCCTGTTCCTGAGCGGCATCGCGCTCTCACTCGCGATCCCGGCCGCACCTGGCGCGCTCGGCACGTACGAGTTCGTCGGTGTCGCGATCATCACCGGTCTTGGCTTTACGGCCGAGCAGGGCCTCGCGACCATCCTGCTCATGCGGATCATCACCACCTTCCCCCCAGCCCTGATCGGGCTGGTCTCGATCTGGGCCCTGCACGTCCGGCCCGACGCGATCACGGGATCAGCGGAGGCCGAGCCGACCGAATGAGCGGGGCCGCGGTGTCGATCGTCATTCCGGCGTTCAACAGCGCCCGGTACCTCGCCGGGAACGTGGACCGCCTCCTGGGTTTCTACGACACGGGTGCGATCGACGGCGAGGTGGTCGTCGCCGACGACGGGAGCACGGACGGGACAGCAGACACCGTCAGGGAATCCGAGCGGGTGCGCGTGCTCCGGCTTCCCCATGGCGGAAAGGGGGCGGCGGTCAGGGCCGGCATGGCGGTGACAACCGGGGAGATCGTCGGGTTCACCGATGCGGATCTGCCCTACGGCGTCGCGTCATTGCCGCTCGCACTTGCGTACATCCGCGACCGTCGGTATCACGCCGTCATCGGCGATCGGACACTGCCTGGGTCCACGCATTCGAGCACCGGGCTGCTCAGGACCGCCGTGTCCGATGTCGCGAGCTTCACCTTCCGGACGCTTGTCACCGGCGGCATCTACGACACCCAATGCGGGTTCAAGGTCTTTCGCGGCGATGTCGGCCGGGAGATATTCCGGCTCTCGCGGATCGACGGGTTCGCGATCGACGTCGAGATCATCTACATGCTGCTCAAGTATCGCCTCGATCTCAAGCGCATCCCGGTGCGGCTCGAGCGCAACGAGCCCAGCTCCGTACGGGTCATCCGAGACTCGCTCGGGGCGTTCCGCGATGTCGCGGCCATCCGCTGGCGGTGGGCGACCGGGCAATATCGCGCGGCGATGCTCCAGAACCTTCTCGCGGCCGAGCTCCAGCGGGACGTCGCGGAAGCCGGCGTTCTCGTGACGCCGGACGACGTCGCCGAAAGCCCCCGCCCGTGACGGAGCCAATCGCAGACGTTCGCTCGGGCGGACCGCCCGCCGGTCCGCCTGGTTGGACGCGCCTGACGCGCGATCCCGTGTGGGTCGACGCGGTCGTGCCGACGATCCTGTTGCGCTTGGTCTTTCTCGTGTTCGCGGTGCTCGCGGTGATCATCGTCCGGCCCGATGCCCTGCCTGACGGGTCGCTGCTCAGGGTGTGGGAACACTGGGACGCGCCCCATTTCTTCGAGGTCGCGCGGTACGGCTACGGCCCGCCTGCGGATCCGGCGCGGATCGTCATCTTCCCGCTGTTCCCGGCCATGGTGGCCATCGGGTCCGTCCTGACCGATCCGCTCGTGGCGGGGATGGTCATCTCGTTCGGGGCGACGGTCGCTTCGGCCATCGGGCTCTACCGGCTGATCCGGCTCGACGCCGACCGCTCGACCGGGCGCCTGGGGGTGCTCGCAATGAGCATCTTTCCGACCGCCTTCTCGCTCGTGGCCCCGTACACCGAAGCGGTCTTTCTCGCTTTTGCCGTCTGGGCGTTCCTGTTCGCGCGGACCGGGCGCTGGCGCGAGGCCGGCGTCTGCTCGCTGTTCGCGGGGCTCGCCCGAATCCACGGCGCCTTCATCCTGCCCGCCCTCGCTGTCGAGTACTGGTTGACGCGCCGGCGGATCGATCGCGACGCTGCGTGGCTGCTTCTGGGGGTCGGCGGACCGCTCGTCTATCTGGCCATCAACCTCGTCACGTTCGGCGATCCGTTCTTCTTCGTCGGCATCCAGACCTCGGTCTTCCATGTGTCGACAACGACGCCCTGGGCCGGACTTTGGAGTGCCTGGCAGGGCGCCTTGGCGGTCGAGCCGACCGAGGGCTGGGCCACGGTCTATCTCGCCCCAATGGCGGCGTTCGTCATGCTCGGGCTCACCACCATCTGGACGCTCGTCGGGCGCGGCGGGCGGCCGTCGTACGCGGTCTATTGCGGGATCGCGTTCCTCGGCTTCGCCTCGCTGACCTGGCCGATCAGCGTGCCGCGCTACGTCATGGGCGCCTTTCCGATCTTCATCGCCGCGGCGCACGTCGGTCGCCGACCGTGGCTTGGTCCGCCACTCTTCGTCGCCTCGACGCTCCTGTTCGCGATCTGTCTGACCCTGTTCGTGACGGGCCACTGGGCGTTCTAGACCGGCCCGGCGCTATGGCTCGAGCAGCTCCCAGACGGCGACACCATCCGCCGAATAGACCGTGGCGAACATTGGGCTCGCGCCGAAGTCCGTCGGCTCGCCTGGACAGTTGGGCACGCCGCCGGATGACAACACGTGCGTCGCTCCATACGTTCGCATGCGGCGCGCTGCCTCGTCCGGCCCGTCGCAGTAGATCGCCTGGGTATCGAGTTCGCGCTGTTGCGGGTCGTAGCCGAGGTTGGCGGCATACGGACCGAACGTGGAGATCCGGCGTCTGCCGGTGAGGTCGATCGGGCTGTTGACATAGGCGTCGGTCACGAAGATCGCCCGATCGGGCGTGTTCGTCTCGACCCAGCGAGCCGCCGCCTCCTGAGCCGTCGTCACGACGAGCGAGGGGCTCCGGAGGTGCCACAACGCGACGAGTGCCGGTGAGATGGCGGATAGCACGAGCACCGCGGCGATGGCCGGCATGGGCCAGCGCCGGATCAGCCAGGCGGCAAGGATCGCGACGGCGATCCACATCATCTGGAAGTACTTGTTCATGTCGAACTCGACGGCGCTCACCACAACCAGATTTGGCACGAGGAAGAGCGCCACCAGCCAGGCGAAGAGGAACCCGCGAGCCGGCAGGCCGCCACCCCGGATGGCGGCCACGATCGCCAGGACGAGCGGCAACCCGAGGTTGGTGGTGTAGAAGAAGACGACGGCGAGCGGCCCGTCCGCGAACCTCGCCTCGCTCCAGCCAAGGACCAGCCGGAAGGCCCCCAGGTCGCCCTGCTGGGCGACCGCTCCGGCGATGAACGGGATGGCGAGCACGGCGGGGGCCAGGAACAGGGCCGCATCGCGGAACACGGTCGGCGCGCGCCACGAACCTGAGAACAGGACATAGAGGAACACGATCAGGTACGTCGCTGGGAAGGCAAAGAAGTGGAACGGTGCCAGCAGCGCGGCGAGGATCCCGGCCAGCAGCACGCCCGCAGGCCGGCGGCCAACGCACGTCGCCACGAGGAGGATCACGGCGACCATGCCGGGCAACCCGAGCGTCGTCGCCCGGTGCGGCAGGAACCCTGTGCTCATCACGGACGCGATCCGGAAGAATGGCCACCCGTCCGCCCAGCTGTTGTCGTACGACCCATTGGTGACGAGATCAACGATGTTCGCGCCTCCCGCGATCAAGTCACCGATCAGCCGAAGCCAGCCCATGCCGCCGCCGAAGCACGCGAGGATCGCCGCGATTGTGGCCACGCGCCGGCGCCGGGTCAGCCGCAGGGCGAGGGTCCAGACCAGCATGGCGAGGGCGGCCGCGAACAGGCCGCTCGTCAGGAAGAACACCGGGATGATGGCCGCGTCCACAGCCGTCGCCGCGATCGCACCGTGGAAGTCGGCGAACCAGTGGTAGGTCAGCGGCACCCCCGAGAAGTAGGGAACCTCGGGCGGGAAATTGCCGTGCTGGATGCTCGAGCCGATGGACACGTGGACGAGCAAATCGCTCCAGTTCCATCCCCCGGATACGAACCCGTCCGCGGTCTGACGCCAGCCGTTGCCGAACAGAATCCCGAGGACGACAAGGCCAACCGACCCCGCTGCGAGCCAGGCGCCGATGTCCTCGCGGAACGCGGCGGCGGCCCCATCGAGCGATGGCCATCGTGGTGCGGCGAGCCAGGGGTGACGGAGACGGGCAAAGACCACGGTTCCGAACGCGAGGCCCGCCACGGATACGAACACGGCTCCGCGGCTGAAGCCGTCGGCGCGGGCGACGACGTTCACGAGGTGGGCGGACAGATAGACTCTGATCACGATCGCCAGTCCGAGCCGTCCCGGGGCGGGCAGGTGCGGCACGATGCGCCTGACGAGGATCCAGCCCGGGATCACGAACAACAGGGGCCAGGC
>JBKKCW010000374.1:0-6612 GCA_046712485.1 Candidatus Limnocylindrales bacterium | reverse complement strand
CGGCCTTGACGCCGGTGATCTCCGTCGCGGCGCCGCTCTTGTACTCCTCGACGCCAACGACCTCGTTCACGGGGTTGACGTAGTGGCAGGGCACCATCGAGTTCTCCGGGTTGTAGCAGAGCTCGATCGTGAACTTGATGTCACTCGCCTTGAACGGCTCGCCGTCGTGCCACGTGATCCCCGGACGAAGACGGAACGTCCAGGTCTTGTTGTCGTCGGAGACCTCCCACGACTCTGCGAGATCACCGGTGAGCTCGCCGTATACGCCGGAGTTGGAGTCGAATTCTGCGGCCTGCTTGATCGGGTCCAGGACCTCGAACGTCGTCAGGCGACTGTAGATCTTGTTGAACCAGTGGGCGTCACCGCCCGGATCCATCGGAGTGATCCAGTCGTTGCCGTTGCAGCACGGGCCGACCCAGGCACCGATGAACGTGCCGCCGGATGCCGCTTCGGTCGGCGCCGTCGTTGCAGCAGCAGATGGCGCCGCCGTTTCCGCGGCGCTCGGGACTGTAGATGTGGTCGTCCCGCCGCACGCAGCCAGCAAGGGCAGCAGGAGCACGGTGACGAGCATGATGCCAATACGCGGGCGCGATGGACTTCGATTGGCCACGGGCCGCCCTCCTCCAGGTACCTCGTGCGATGGACCGCAGGGGCAGGCTGCGCCGCGGCCTCGCAAGCGAGATGGTAACACCGGCCATAAGTTACACCGTGCCTGCAACGACAGCTCATCAACTGCGCGCGCTCGTTGGCGGTGCGCCGGATTGCCGGAGCGTCAGCGCGTGAGCTCGGACGGATCGAACCGATCGGATGACCCGGTCGGCCGCCAGCCCAGGACCTCCTTGGCCGGCGTGGTGTCGCGCCAGCGGAGGCTGTTCTCCGATATCGCATCGAAGATCCCGAACCGCACGGACGACGGGGCCGAGAGGCAGCGATCGATCATCTGGACCGCGTCCTCCTGTGCGAGGAACCCGGGGAAGTGACGGATCAGCTCCGGCCGGTCCGAGGCAAGCACCGCGCCGAGGCGGATGACGAGGACGCTGAGCGGGGTGCGGTCGGAGAACCACCGGGCGGCGGCCTCCCCGAAGAGTTTCGCGACGCCGTACGGGCTGTCCGGACGTGGCGGCGTCCGGTGGTCCAGGAGTTGCCACTCGGGCACGTCCCTGTCCCCTCGCGCCAATCGGCCGTAGGGCAGGTTGTCGTCCCATTCCCAGCCGCACATCGTGCTGCCCGTGCTCATGAACACGACACGCTTGACGCCCGCATCTGCGGAGGCGCGCAGGACGTTGATCGTGCCGCCGGCGGTGACCTGGAAATGGTCGTCCCAGTTGTCGTCGTTCTTCGTTTCGCCGGCGAGGTGGAGGACCATGTCCATGCCCTGGACCGCCCGACGGACCGCCGCGAGGTCCGTGACCGATGCCGCGGTGTACGGGATGCCATCGATCGGATGCCGACTGAGCCCGCTGAAGTCGTACCGATCCGCCAGGTTGCGGAGCACGAGACCCCCGATCAGGCCGCTGGCGCCGGTGATCAGGACCTTCGGTACCGACATCGCAGTTCCTCCGTCGCTGTGGCTCGAGTGGGACCGCTACTCTAATGAGCGGCTTCCCCCACGGCAGGCCCGCACCGGAGACGATCGTGGCAACCAGGCGCCTCTTCCTCGCGGCCCGGGTGGCTCGACCGGGCCTGGACGGATGGCTGCCCGACGCCGCTGTCATGGTGGGCGACGACCGGATCGAGGCGATCATGGGGCGCGGGGACCTGCCCTCTGACGCAACCGGGACCCACGAGGTCCACGACCTGGGCGCGGCCTCGCTGCTGCCCGGCTTCGTCGAGACGCACATCCATATGCACTTCCCGTCGCCACTCGACTACCGCGACATCGCTCGTCCGGAGCCGGTCGAGCGCCTGCTCATCCGCGCCACAGCGAACATGCGGCGGCTGCTTCTCTCGGGCGCGACGACGGCCCGGGACACGGGCAGCCGCGACGAGGTCGCCCTCGCCATCCGGTCAGCGATTCACGACGGCGTGACGGTGGGCCCGCGCCTCCTCATTGCCGGCGCTCCGATCACGACTACCGCCGGCCACTACTGGTTCCTGGGCGCCGAAGCCGACACCCTGGACGAGGTCGTGCGACGCATCCGCGAGCGACGCCGGCTCGGCGTAGACGTCGTCAAGGTTATCGCCTCGGGTGGTGGGTATACGCCGACGTCAAACCCCCGGTCCCAGCAGTACGGGCTCGAAACGATGCGAGCGGCCGTCACGGAAGCGCACCGACTCGGGCTGCCCGTGCTCGCCCACTCGTTGACCGCTGCCAGCAATCGCATCTGCGCCGAGGCCGGCGTTGACACGATCATCCACGGCGGGGTGTGGTGGACGGACTACCCAGTTCGCGACGTCGCCTATGACTACGATCCGGCGGTCGCGGATCGGATCGCGGAGCGTGGGATCTGGGTCGACCCGACCATCGGCGAAGTCGAGCTCCACCGCGAACATCACGACGCCGGACTCCCCGACAAGCCCGAATTCGAGCACTGGGCTCTGCCCGACGTGCCGAGCGAGCTCGAGCCACGCCTCGAGTTCATGCGCGACATGGCCGCGCGAGGCGTCCGGTTCATCGGCGGGATGGGCATGGGCATGCCCATCGTCACGTTCGATACGGTCGCCTGCAGCGCCCAGGTCTATGCGCGGCTCCTCGGGTTCTAGCCGTGGCGCGCCATCGCCTCGATCACACTCGGTGCGGCCGAGGCCCTCGGGCTCGGCGGGTCGATCGGGGCCATCCGACCGGGGCTCGTGGCCGATCTCGTCGCCGTCGAGGGCGACCCGGTCGATGATCTGTCAGCGCTTCGGCGACCGCGCGACGTCATCCAGGCCGGCCGGCCGGTTGTCCGGGACGGCAGGGCGCTCGTGTAGGTCGTCAGCCACCCCGGGACGATCGCGATAGGCGTCGGAACGCTTCGACCACCAGGCCTCCCGACGCGTCCCGAGATTCGGGATCGAGTGCAGGATGCTGCGAGCAGCGTCGTGATCACCGACCATCACGATCGGATCCATCGCCTCGAAGGCCCTGACGACTTCGACGGCGGTGTGCCCAGGAGTCCGGCCGTCGACCGAGACGACGGTCATCGGCACTGGCCGGCCGTCGGCAGACGTATCCGGCTTCGGCACCGGTGAGGTCGGCGACTGCCGGCTGGCCGCCTCCTGGAGATCCCCGCTCCTGACGAAAGAGCGCGCAACCTCCAGCATGGCTTCGACGACCTCGGGCGCCATCAGCGTCCCGCCGGCCAGCGTGGCGGTGCCTCGGGCGTTCACCATGGTCCGAACGCCGGGCTTGAGTAGATCGTCTTAATGCCGTCCCTGGCGATCGGTAGGATGGGCCGCTCCGCGGATCCGCAGCTTCGGATCCTACGGCAGGCCAGGCCCAGCATGGGTGCGGAGGAGGATCACATGCCCGTCCTGACCCTTCGGGGTGGTCGCGTCATTGACCCGGCCCAGGCAGTCGACGGCCGCTTCGACGTGACGATCGAGGATGGCCGGGTCGCGGCGATCTCGACACCTGGAGCCAGACAGCACGTCCCCGGAGAAAGGATCGAGGACGTCGACGGGCTCCTCGTCGTCCCCGGCCTCCTCGACCTGCACGGACACTGGTACGAAGGCAGTCCCTACGGCGTCGACACCCGGGCGAACCTCCGTGGCGGCGTCACAACCGCGGTGGATGCCGGCACGGCCGGCTTCTCCAACTTCGGGGACTTCCGGCGCCTCACGATCGACGCGTCGTCCGCGCGGATCCTGGCCTTCGTCCACGTCGCGGCGGCGGGGCTGGCTACGACGATCGCCGGGGAGCTCGAGGACGTCCGCTACGCACGGCCACGCGAGACGGCGGCAATCGCCTCGGATCACCGCGACGTCGTCGTCGGGGTCAAGGTCCGTCTCGGGACCGGTGCGTGTGGCGGGAACGTGGACGCAGCGCTGGATGCGGCGCTCGAGGCGGCGAGACTCGCCGGCACGCCGCTCATGGCTCATATCGCCGAAGGCGCTGACGTCCGGGCGACGCTGACCCGAATGCGTTCCGGGGACATCCTCACGCACGCGTTCACCGCGTCTGGTCCGGGGATCCTGGGTGACGACGGTCGCCTCCTTCCCGAGGCGCACGCGGCCCGCCAACGCGGTATCCGCTTCGACGTGGGCCACGGCTGCGGAAGCTTCTCGTGGGGGACCGCAGCACGGGCCCTCGATGAAGGGTTCGGCCCCGACGCGATCAGCACGGACCTCCATCGCTACTCGATCGAACGGCCGGTCGTCGACCTGCCGACCACCATGTCGCGCTACCTCGCCCTGGGGCTTTCAATGCCCGAGGTGATCGCCGCGACCACGGTCAACCCTGCCCGGATCCTGGGTCGGTCCGATCTGGGTTCGCTGCGTCCTGGTAACCCGGGAGACGCGACGGTCCTGCGCCTCGACGATACGCCGGTCGAGCTTGCCGACTCGAACGGCATCCGCCGATCGGTCCCCGTCAGGCTGGTACCGGTGCTGACCGTCGTAGGAGGGACGGTGTATCGCGCTCCGGACGTCGAGGTTCGCCTCCGGCCTTACCTGGATGCGGATCGCGAAGTGGACTGCGCCGTGCCGATCTGACCGAGTCAGCAGGGTGTGCCCGCATCAGGACCGATCGCGCAGGCGGAGCCAGTGGAGCTGGATGCCATCGGCCGTCGGGTAGCTATGGAGCACCGCGCCGATCTCACCATCACCCAGGTCGACAAGGTCGGGGTAGCCGCACACGCTGCCCGGTTCGTGGAGCGCCTCAGGTCCGGCCGCATAGAGCTGGCCCAGGACCGTCCATGACTCGCCGCCGTCCTCGGTCTGACTGATGCTGACGCCTCGCCGATGGGGTTCCTCGTCGCGGTAGGCACAGACGACGGCATCGGAGCGAAGACGGTACAGCTTGATGTTGGAGCCCTTGAAGGGAGTCGGCTGGATCGGCGACCAGGATGCACCCTCGTCGGCAGATGTGGACCAGACGCTCTGGCGAGTCTTGTGCTCGCGGATGACTGCCAGGAACCGACCGTCGGCGAGCCGGACGACGTCGATGTCGCTGTAATCGAGGCCGTCCTCCCGCGCGATGATCGTCGGCGCTCCAATGTGGTCGCCGTGCGCATCGCTCAGGCTCACGCCCGAGTGCCAACCGGTGTCGCGGCCCATCGTGCCCATCACCGCCCAGAGGAGGCGGCCGTCGGAAAGCGGATGCGGATTGCTGGCCCCGTAGAGCTCCGTCCACTCCGGGAACAGCCGGATCTCCGGCGACGGCTCCGACCAAGTCTCGCCACCATCCGTTGTCGTGCTGGAGGCCACCCACCAGCCCGTCATCGGCTCGGTTCCGCCGATGGACGGGTCGATGAGGATCCGAGCAACCAGGAGCTTGATGTTCGAATCGTCGACCCGGGCGAGACCGCCCATCGACATGCAGAACCAGCCCGGATAGGCGAACACCGGGAGTGGCTCGGACCACGTCGCACCGTCGTCGTCGGACCGCGTGACCATCAACGCCGCCTGGTTCCGCAACGCCCGACCGGCGATCTCAGAGAAGCACATCAGGAGGCGCCCGGTGGCTTCGATCCTCACGACGCTGGCCGCCGAGCGGCGACCCACCGGCCGGTTGTCGAACAGCGTCCGCGCCGAGATGAGCTCGAGCGGACCGCCTGGTTGCAGGTTCGGGGTCGGTTGTGCCACGGGTGCCTCCTGGCTGGGTCAGAGCAGCCGGCGAGGGATCGATGCCGTCCAGCGGCGGGTGGCATGGACGGCGTCGTCGACAGTGACCTCGAGGTCGATCGTGACGTCGAACGCGTCCGCCGTTGAGGCGACCAGCACGTCCGCCCGCGAGGCGGTAGTGCGACCTGCGTGGGTGCTCCGGCAAGCATGCCAGCCGTGGGCGGTGACGTGCGCCGGGTCCGCCGGGTCCACTTCGCAGACGCATCCGCAGTCCCGATCGATGCGTGTGCCGTCGGGTGTCTGGTGCCGCGTGATCGAGGCGATCGTCGCTTGCGCACGCCCGGTGAGCATGTCGCGGGTCAGCTTCCAGGTTGATGTGGGAGTCGAGGTAAGGGCATGACGCCCGGCGAACGGCGACGGCTGGAGGTCGGGGGCCGCGACGGACCCGGCGGGCGGCACGACCGGCAGGATCAGGCGCGACGGTCGATTCGGCCCGTGCCACACCTCCAGCGTCCCGGCCTGCGGCGTCGGCCAGACGTTCGGCCAGTCGGCGGCCGCAATCGACAATCGCATCCGATGGCCGGCCTTGAACCGCCAGCCGGTCGTGTCGATGGCAATCGTCAGCTCGGTCGGCTCGCCCGGCAAGAGCGGTTCCGGATCGGTCAGCGAATGCCGGCGCGTCACATTGAGCATGCCCTTGGCCACCAGGTTCGAGGCACCGTCTGATGCCACGTCGGAAAGGCTGACCGAGACGCCGATGACCGAGACGCTGCTGGCAAGATGGACGATCGCCCGAGGCCGCCCGAGGATCGCGAGGTCCTCGGCGAGCGGCGTCGTCGTATACACGAGGGACCGTGCCTCATCCGGACGCTGGTCGCCGGGCAGCCCGAACGGGACGCCACCCGACCA
>JBKKCW010000373.1:0-7128 GCA_046712485.1 Candidatus Limnocylindrales bacterium | reverse complement strand
TCGTGCTCGGCGGTGGACGCATCGCCCGCCCCGCCTCGACCCGCGGGACGGCGCCGTCTGACGAGGGTATCGAACGGAAAGGCCCGCTCGTCGGCTCCGGCGTGTGAGCGTCGAGCCTGCGCTCATCCTTGCGATCCTCGTCGGCATCTTTCACGCGTCGCTGTACGTGTTCATCCGCGGCACCGGGGGAGGGCGGCTGCCGATCATCGTGGTCGCCGCGATCCTCGGGGCATGGGCTGGCGATGCGCTGGGCGACCGCCTCGGCGTCACGTTCGTCTCGATAGGGGACTTCAGGCTGCTCGCCGCGTCCGTTCTCGCGTGGGTCGGGATCGCGATCTCCAGCGCGGTGGCGATCCTGGGGCCGTCGAAAGGTGGCGCTTGACGCGTCCCCCCGGGGCTGGCCGGCGTTGCGGATCAGGCGGTGGCCGGCTGCTCCTCGGCTTCGACAAGGTCGAATTCGGTCCAGGCGCAGGACGGGCAGGTCCATCTGTTGAACGCGTCCGACTTGGCCGCCTCATCGGCCGAGGTCCAGCTCGCCCGATTGTCGAGGTTCCCGCACTTCTCGCATTTCCTGATGAGCGCCATGACACCAACTCCCGCTGCGGGTCCAGACCGCGACGGTAAGCATCACCGGCGGGCACTGGCATCAGCGGCCCTCTGAGGGACATTACGGCCTCCTATCAGCCGTCCAGGCGCCCCGGTTCGGTACCATTGCCCCGATGCCGCCACCCGTCCAGATCCCCGATCCGCGGATCGCGGCGTTGCCTGCCGCTGAGGTCCGCCGCCGCTTCGTGGCCTTCTTCGCCGAGCGCGGCCACACCGTGGTGCCCAGTGCCAGCCTGGTGCCCGCCGGCGATGCCACGCTGTTGTTCACGAATTCAGGGATGGTCCAGTTCAAGGACGTCTTCATTGGGGCCGAGACGCGCTCCTACACGCGAGCCGTCGACTACCAGCGTTGTCTTCGCGTGGCCGGCAAGCACAACGACTTCGAAGAGGTTGGCCGGACGCCCAGGCATCACACCCTCTTCGAGATGCTCGGCAACTGGAGCTTTGGCGACTACTTCAAGCGCGAAGCCATCCACTGGGCATGGACGTTTCTCACCCGCAACCTTGGGATCCCGGGCGATCGTTTGGCCGCCACGACCTACAAGGACGACGACGTCGCCTGGAACGTCTGGCGCGACGAGATCGGGTTGCCGCCTGAGCGCATGGCGCGGTGGGGAGACGTGGACGCCGGTGACGACCACAATTTCTGGCGGATGGCCGATACCGGGCCGTGCGGGCCGTGCAGCGAGATCCATTTCGACCGGGGCGTCCAGTTCTCCGAGGGGCCCGAGTGCATTCCCGACCATTCCGAGACGTGCCCTCGCTGGCTGGAGATCTGGAACCTCGTGTTCATGGAGTTCGATCAGCGACCGGACGGCCGCGTGCCCCTCCCGTTCCCGAGCGTGGACACCGGCATGGGGCTGGAGCGCCTCGCGAGCGTCCTCCAGCAGGTCCCGACCAACTACGACACGGACCTGTTCACGCCGATCCACGCCCGGATGCGCGAGCTGATCGGGCACGACCCGGACACCTTCGAGACGGAGCGGTTCAGCTACCAGGTCATCGCCGACCACTCTCGCGCGGTCACGTTCCTGATCGGGGATGACGTGATGCCCTCGAACGAGGGTCGCGGCTACGTCCTGCGGCGGATCCTGCGACGCGCCGTCCGGCATGGACGGCTGCTGGGCCGTCGCGAGGCATTCATGGCCGATGGCGCGGAGGTCGTCATCGAGGTGATGGGCGTGGCCTACCCGCACCTCGTCGACCGGCGGGAGGAGATCCTGGCCGTGATCGCGCGTGAGGAGGCGCAATTCGCGCGGACGCTCGACGCCGGTACCAACCAGCTCGAAGAGGCGCTCGCGCGCCTGACCACAGCCGAGCGCGTCATCGGGCGGCTCCCCGACGCACTCGCGACCGATGCGCCCGAGCTGTCGGGCGACATCGCCTTCCGGCTCCACGACACCTTCGGCTTCCCGATCGACCTGACAATCGAGCTTGCTGCCGAATACGCCGTTCGGGTCGACCGGGTCGGGTTCGACCGCGCCCTGGAGGAGCAGCGCGAGCGCAGCCGCTCGGGGACGAAGGCCCAGCTCTCCAAGCAGGCGGAGCTCACCTCGCTGTATGGCGCGATCCAGGCGCGCCGCGGCGACACGGACTTTCTCGGCTACGAGACGACGGCCTCGGAGGGCAGGGTGGTCGCCGTCGTCCGCGACGGGATGGAGTTCGACGAGCTCACGGGGCACGGCGCCGCGGAGGTCGTGCTCGAACAGACCCCGTTCTACGCCGAGGGCGGCGGCCAGATCGGCGACCAGGGCGTCATCAGGGAGCCCGGCGGCGGCAGCGACCTGTTCACGGTCACCGACACGCAGAGGCCGCTGGGCGGCCTGATCGTCCACCGCGGCATGCTCCACGGCCGTCTCAGGGTCGGAGAGACGGTCGATGCGGTCGTGGACGCCGACCGCCGCGCCCAAACGATGCGCAATCACACGGCCACCCATCTTCTCCATCGGGCACTTCGCAACGTGGTTGGGGACCGGGCGCGGCAGGCCGGCTCGCTCGTGACGCCCGACTACCTTCGTTTCGATTTCCCGTTCGACCGTGGGTTGACCGACGACGAGGTTGCCGCGATCGAGGACGAGGTCCACCGCATCATTCGCGAGGACCGGCCCGTTTCGATCGCATTCATGAGCATGGCGGAGGCGATCGAGGGAGGCGCGGACGCCTTCTTCGACGAGAAGTACGGCGAGACGGTCCGAACCATCAGGGTCCAGGACTACAGCTTCGAGCTGTGCGGCGGCACCCATTGCCGGGCCACGGGCCAGGTCGGAGGGTTCCTCATCACAGGCGAACGGAGCATCGGCTCAGGCACACGCCGGATCGAGGCAGTCACGGGAGCCGCTTCGGATTCGCTTGCCCGAACGCGGTTCAGAACCCTCGCTGGGATCGCCCAGCTTGTCGGCGCGCAATCGATCGACGCCGTCGCGGCTCGGATCACCGCCCTCCAGGATGAGCTGAGAGACACGAAGCGCCGCCTCAAGGCTGGCGGTGGAGCGGGCATCCCGAAGCCCGGCGAGCTCGCTGGGTCGGCCGAGGAGATCGCGCCGGGCATCCAGCTCGCTGCGGCCGCCTTGCCATTCGAATCGATGGACACGCTCAAGGGGTTCGCGCGCGACCTGAGCGCTGCCCTCGGCTCGGGGGTCGTGGCGCTCGCGATCGACGACGATGAACCGCAGCTGTTCGTGACGGTATCGGAGGATCTGGTCGGCCGAGGGATCTCGGCGGGCGATCTCGTGATGGCTGCCATGCCCGCGCTCGGGGGTCGGGGCGGAGGCCGACCGCAGATGGCGCAGGGCCGCGGCACCCGGCGCGAAGGACTTGGGCAGGCCCTGGCTGACCTCCGGGCCCGTCTCGCACAGGAGGCCTGATGGCCTTCTGGCGGCGGATCTGGCAGCGCGACGGCGATGCGGCGCTGGCCGCGTGCACAGCCCTCGACGTCGGCACCGAGTTCGCCAAGGCGCTTGTCTTCGATATCGACGGGGCCGGCCATGGCACCGTGCGAGGTGTCGGGCGCAAGCGCCAGGGTCTGTCGCACATGCAGTCGGGCACCGTGGCCGACATCGCGGCTGTCGTCGACAATTGCGCCGTCGCGCTCCAGGAAGCCGAGGAGATGGCCGGCTTTCGACCCACCCAGGTGGTCATCGGCATTGCCGGCGAGCTCGTCAAGGGCTTCACCACCACCCATTCGCAGGAGCGCAGGAAACCGAATCACCCGATCACCGAGGCTGAGCTCCAGAAGTTGATCGACATCGTCCAGCGTGAGGCGCTCCAGGAGGCGGAGCGGGCGATCACCTGGGAGACCGGCCTTCCGCACGTCGACGTCCGCCTGGTCCACGCGGCCGTGACCGGCGCGTCGATCGATGGCTACGCGCTCACCAACCCGGTCGGCTTCCAGGGTCGGCACGTCAAGATCGGGATCTTCAACGCCTTCGCCCCGCTCGTCCATCTCGGCGCGCTCCAGAGCGTTGCCTCGCAGCTGGATCTCGAGCTGCTCGAGATCGTGGCCGAGCCGTATGCGGTTGCGCGCGTGCTCGGCACGGACCAGATCCGGCAGGCAGGGGCACTGTTCGTCGACGTCGGCGGTGGGACCACGGACGTTGCGCTCGTGCGAAAGGGCGGGATCGAGGGAACGCGCATGTTTGCCCTCGGCGGCAGAGCCTTCACGAAGAGCCTGGCCGACCGGCTCGACCTGCCGTTTCCGCGTGCGGAGTCGCTCAAAGTGGACTACGCGCGCGGCATCGCCGGCGAACACGCGGAGGACATCGCGCGGATCGTTGCCGACGACGTCCGCGTCTGGGCTGCCGGCGTCGAGCTGGTCATGGAAGAGCTGTCCGAAGGCGATCTACTCCCCGGTCGCATCTTCCTGTGCGGCGGTGGTTCTCGATTGCCGGAGATCCGGGCCGCGCTGACCGCGGAGAGTTTCTGGCAGCACCTGCCGTTCGCGCGGCCGCCGGAGGCGATCGTGATGTCGCCTGACCAGGTCGAGACGATCTCAGATGCCACCAACCTGCTCGTCGATCAGCAGGACGTCACCCCGCTCGGGCTCGCCTATCAGGCCATCGAGCTGCAGACGTCCGAGGACGCCCTCGACATGGCCTTGCGGCGCGTCCTCCGCGCGATGAAGGTCTGATCGGGATGGCTGGCCGGATCGTCTACCTGGACGTCGACGACGAGATCACCACCGCGGCGGCACGGATCCGCGGTGTAGACGGTCGTCGTGTCGCCTTGGTGCTTCCGTACGGATCACGCGTGGCAACGTCGCGGATCAATTTCCGGCTGCTTTCCCGCGATGCGCTCATCAACGAGAAGCAGCTCGCGGTGGTCGCGGTGGACTCCGCCACTCGGGCGCTCGCGGCGTCGGCCGGGCTGCCGGTCTTCGCGTCGGTCAGCGAGTACGAGACATCGCTCGCGGGGCTCCCCGGGGACCGGCCGGCCACCGCCACCCCCGAGTCTGCGGCGCAACCCGAAGGCGGGCCGGAGACGGCCGCCCCGGCCGAGAGCAGCCCCTCGAAGAAGGGAACGCGGCGCCGATCGAAGACGACGGAGCCCGACAAGCCGGAGGGCGCGGGCGTCGGCTCGGCCGCCGCGGGAGCCCCCGCGGCGGACGGTCGAGCGGCCGCACCGATCGATACGGGTGCTGATCGCGCGCCACGAACGCCGGACGTCGAATCGCCCGCGCAGCACCGCGACGTCGAAACGTCGCCCGATGACCGGACCATCCGCTTCGAGCCACGTCCCGCCCAGCCGACAGGCGGCGAAGGGGCGTGGATCGACGCTCGCCCTCGCTCCTCCCGGCGGGCGGAGTCTCTCGCCGCGACCCGACCCCGTGCGCGACGAGGCTCGCGATTGCCGCTGGTCATCGTCCTTGCCGCCCTGGCCCTTGTCGTGCTCGTCGGCGGCGTGGGCGCGTATGTCGTCCTGCCATCGGCGACGATCCTCGTGACACCTCGGGTCGAGGGTCTCACGCTCCCCGCGGAAGCGGTCACGGCCGATCCGGCGACCATCGCGCCCGATGTGGCGGCGCGGTTCATACCGGCCGTCCTGGTGACGAATGAGATCACCGTGTCGGACACGTTCCCCGCGACCGGGCGGCGGGTCGAGGAAACCGCGGCCAAGGGTGTCGTGCGCTTCTCGAACCTCGACTTCCTCCGCAGCAACACGATCGACGCCGGCAGCATCGTCAGCACGAACTCGGGCGTCCGGTTCAGAACCGCCAAGGCGGTCACCGTCCCTCGTGCCGATCTCGTCGGTTTGACGGTCTTCCCGGGACGGGTCAACGTCAACGTGACCGCGGTCGAACCCGGGACTTCCGGAAACGTCGAACCGAACACGATCGTGGTCGTCCCACGAGGCGAGGATCCACAGGCCTTGAAAGTCGTCAATCCCGACGCCATCAAGGGCGGCACGCACGAGGAGTTCCCGCAGGTGCTCCAGGAAGACGTGGACGCCGCAGTGGAGGCCATGACCGCGCGCGCCAAGGCCGACTCGAGCACGATCGCGGTCGCCAAGGCTGCCTACCCTGGTCACACCGTGTTCGAGGAGACACTGCGCGTCGGCGAGCCGACGCCGGCTGTCGAACCGACCACGGTCGTCGGCCAGGAGATCGAGAGCTTCGACCTCGAGATGACGGCGCAGGCGACCATCGTCGCCGTCGATCCCGCCCCGGTCACAACCATCGCCGATACCCTTATCCGGGCCCTCGTCGAGCCTGGCTACAAGCTCGTCCCGGGTTCCATCAACGTTTCGCCAGGGGCGCCGTTCGTGGAGGGTCAGTCCGTGCGTTTCCCGGTCACTGCAACCGCACAGCAGGTGCGCGTGATCGACCCCGACGAGGTTCGGCAACTCGTGCTTGGCAAGCCACTCGACACGGCCAGGCAGATGCTCGCGCCGTTCGGCGAGGTCGAACTGACCGCGTGGCCGGACTGGGTGACATCGGTTCCGACGCTGCCGGATCGGGTGGAGGTCCGGATCGAGGAGGCGGCCGCCCTCGAGACACCCGCGGCATCAGGGTCTGCTCCGTGACGCGGCTCCTCGGGATCGACCTGGGGGAGCGGCGGATCGGCCTGGCGATCGCGGAAGACGACGCCGCCGCTCGGCCGCACTCGACGATGAAGCGGGCCCGGACCGCTGACCGCGACGCGGCCGCTTTGGCGGCGATCGTTGATGCCAATGGCATCGACGAACTCGTCGTCGGCCTGCCGCTCGAGGCGTCCGGCAGTGAAGGGTCGCAGGCGACGATCACGCGGGCCTGGGTCAGCGCGGTGGCGGAACGGCTCCCCGTCCCGATCACCTTCCGCGACGAGCGATTGACGAGCCACGTCGCGGAGGGACGTCTCGGCCCGATGCAACGCGGTCGATCGGGCGGGCCGCCGAGCCGGACGCAGCGCGACGCCTATCGAGCCCGGGTCGACCGGGAAGCGGCCGCGATCATCCTCCAGGACGAGCTCGATGCCCGGGCAGCTGCACAATCGGGGCGGCCCCGATGACGATCCGCTCCGGCAAGCGGCCGCGCGCCGCGCGCGACTT
>JBKKCW010000372.1:0-3407 GCA_046712485.1 Candidatus Limnocylindrales bacterium | reverse complement strand
CGCCCCAGCCCTCGCCGACGGCGCCGATCCACTTGCTGGGCGCGACCCCACAGACCTCGATGTACGTCGAGAGCCCGACGCCCAGGAGCTTGCCACGGCTGCGCGCCTCGTCCTTGGCGGCCGCGATCCTGTCGTAGCCGATCATCGCGAGCGCCTTGTCGAGCGCCGGCTCGTAGTTGCCCGAATCGATGTAGATCTTGGCGCCGCCTGCCGCCGTTCCGAGACCCGAAGGATTGTCGTACGGGAATGCGTCTGGCGGCAGGAAGTTGCGTCGCCGGACCTCGGCCGGGTCGATCCCGGTCTCATCCGCGACGAGGTCCATCGTGCGCTCGACGACGTACGTCGCCTCGGGGCGCCCGGCGCCGCGATAGGCGTCGACGAACGTGGTGTTGGTGTAGACGCCAGTCACCGTGCAGTGCACGTTCGGGATCTTGTACGGCCCGGCGAGGACGCGGCCGTAGAGCGTGGTGGGGATTCCCGGCCCGATCGTGGAGAGGCGACCACCGAGGTTGGCGTACGTCTTGACCCGCAGGCCCTTGACCTCGCCGTCACGGGTCGCGGCCGCCTCTAGGTACGTGATGTGATCGCGGCCGTGGATCGTGGACTGGTAGTTCTCGCGTCTCGACTCGACCCATTTCACGGGTCGTCCACCGACAAGCTTGGAGGCGAACATGACGAGCGCCATGTCCGCGTAGCAGAAGATCTTGGTACCGAACGCGCCACCCACGTCCGGGGAGATGCAGCGCACCTTGTGCTCGGGGATGCCCGTCACGAACGCGGTCAGCAGGAGTCGCTGGATGTGCGGCGTCTGGCTCGACATCCAGACCGTGTATTCATCCATGCCCGGGTTGTACCAGCCGATGTCGCCCCGGACTTCGATCGGGTTCGGGATCAACCGCTGATTGACGATCCGCTGGCGGACGACAACCTCGGCGCCGTCGAAGGCGGCATCGGTCCCTTCCTTATCGCCAACCTGCCATTCGAAGACGACATTGTTCGGCGCGTTCTCATGGAGCTGCGGCGCGCCCTCCTGGGTCGCCTTCTCGGCATCGACGACCGCTGGCAGGGGCTCCCAGTCGACCTGGATCCCATCCAGCGCGTCGACCGCCTGTTCGGGCGTCTCCGCGATGACCGCGGCGACGCCTTCGCCGGTCCACTTGATGCTGTCCGTCGCCAGCACGCGCGGCGTGTTGACGTTGTTCTGGATCCCCGACACGCCACCGGCCGGCCAGGCCATCGGCAAGGGGTTGTACGGGATGTCGGCGCCCACGATGACGGCCAGGACGCCGGGCATGGCCGCGGCCGCTGACGTGTCGATGGAGCGGATGTTCGCGTGGGCGTATGGGCTGCGCAGGATGGCCATGTGGGCCATGGACGCCAGCTTGATGTCGTCGAGATAGTTCCCGGCACCGGTGATGAAGCGCGGGTCCTCGACCCGCTTGATCGATGCGCCCAGGACGTCGGTAGTCATCGCACGCTCCCCGTCCTAGACCGTCGCCGCGGCGGCGGTGCTCGCGCCGGCGGTGCTTGCCCCTGCGGTGCTCGCGCCAGCAGTGCTCGCGCCGGCGGTCCGAAGGCGCTCGGCCGCGCTGCGGATGGCTGCCACGATGTTCTGGTAGCCGGTACAGCGGCAATAGTTGCCGTCGATCGCGTGCCGGATCTCGTCGTCGGTCGGATCCGGGTTGCGCGACAGTAGGTCGGCCGCGGTCATGATCATGCCGGGCGTGCAGAAACCGCACTGGAGGCCGTGCTTCTCCCAGAAGGCTGCCTGCAGCGGATGGAGCTCGTCGCCGTTGGCCAAACCCTCGATGGTCTTGACGTCCGTGCCGTCCGCCTGGACCGCGAGCATCGTGCACGACTTGACGGCCAGGCCGTCGACATGGACGGTGCAGGCGCCGCATTGGCTGGTATCGCATCCAACGTGGGTGCCGGTCAGATCCAGGTCTTCGCGGAGTGCCTGGACCAGCAACCGTCTGGGTTCAACGTCCAGCTCGCGTGGTATTCCGTTGACCACGAACGAGATGTGTTCGCCCACGGGCGTGACCTCCAATCCCTGCGATGCCGGAGTCAAGCCGTCAGTTGCCTCGTGGCGAGCGCGGCGCCCGTCGTGACAGTGCGTCGGTCGAGGTGAGGTCAGCCGATGGTGGCACCGGCGCGCACCGGAATCAAGCCCGAACCGTTGGGCGGTCCGGGCCCCGCCGAAGCGTGGGCGGCCGGCTCGGTCACCGGGCGCCCGAATGGGCCGCCGGGCGGGGCCCCGAGTGGCCCGTCAGTCCCGCCGGAGCCGGCGCGGTAGATACCGCCCGGCCGCAGCGCTCCGAATGTCCAAGGATCGCGGATCGACCGCGCTCGCTCGTTCCTCAGGCGGCAGGTCGGCGAGACGTGCGGCCTCGCCCAGGAGCGTCATTTTTCGCACCGCGGTCTCCCAGGACACGGCCGCAAGGGACGACGCGGTCGCGAGCCCGACCCGTGAGGAGCCCCGCCCGCCGGTGGACGCGGCGTAGCCAGCAGCCCAGAGCAGCACCTCGATTCGATCATCGGCATCAGCGACAACCGAGAGCGCCCCGCAGACGATCCCGTGTGCGCCGGGTGTGGCGGCCACCAGCCGCCAGTTGTCTGGACCGGCGATGAGGTCGAACGCCAGGCTCTGGTAGGGGGCCGCGAGCAAGGTCTCGATACCGACTGCGTCTGCGTTGCCGCCGGTGATCGCTAGCGAGACGTGCGACCCGGTGACGCCTTCGAGCAATCGCCGATGTGCATTCCGAAACAGGGAGCGGCGGGCTTCGTCGGCACCGACGTCGATTACCGCCGGTTCATGGATCTCGATATACGGACACCCGGCAACGGCCAGCGCAAGAAGATCTGCGTTGAGCGCCACAGCCGCGGCCATCACCTCGTCCGCCTGGGCGTCGGCGGTGGCGGTGGTGGAGCGACCTCCCATGCTTCCCGATGTGATCCCAACGGAATACGGACCCACAAGCGCCTGCTTGACCGGCCGATCAGTCAGTGAGGCGGTGCGCTGCCAACGCTCGACAGGTGAGGTCGCGATCCCGAACCCAGCGTCAACGATTGGTTCGAGCCCGGCCGCCTCCTGTGCCCGAACGACCGTAACGAGCGGGTCACGATCCTCGGTATCGTGGAGGGGCGGTCGCGGCAGGGGTCCCAGAAGCGCCGCGAACATGATCGTCGGGCCTCAGGGACTGAGCTGTGCGCCGACGAGGCCCACCCCGCTGCCTCCGGGGGGCGCCAGGTCCGCGGATCGCCGGTCCGCCGTACCGATCGCGATCCCAGCCGCAACGACGATGGCCACCACCCCGATCCCAACGACCGACATATAGACGGGTGTCTTCGCCGGTCGCGCCGTCGCCGCCGGGGATGAGGCCGATGACCGGTCCCACAGCGATGAC
>JBKKCW010000371.1:0-9162 GCA_046712485.1 Candidatus Limnocylindrales bacterium | reverse complement strand
TGGCGGGTACTTCCATCTCGCGCCAGGAGAGGCGTTCGTGGGTGGCGGGATGTGGCACCCACCCAAGGAGAAGCTCGCGGCCTTCCGTCGGGCCGTCGCGACGGATTCTGCCGGCGTCCACGACGTGCTCGGCCAACCCGAGTTCAAGGAGCGTTTCGGCGAGCTCTCGGGCGACTCCCTCAAGCGCGTGCCGCCTGGCTTCCCGGCAGACCATCCCGAGGCAAATCTGCTCAGGCTCAAGGACATGACATTCGGTCATCGGCTCGCAGACCGTGACGTCTACTCGTCCCGCCTGCCGGACGTGCTCGTCGACGCGTTCGAGGTCGCCGTGCCGGTCATGCGGTTCCTCTCCCGCCTCTGACCCAGCCCGGGCGGCGGGCCCGGTCCCCGGGTCACGGGTCCCGCAACCAAGGCGCGTGGATGTGCGGCGGTACAATTGCGGACTTACGACGTGATCCCCGCAGCGTCCCGTCCCGCTGCCGCACTGCCCCGGGAGGACCATCTCGATGACCCAGACTGCGATCCCAGCCGCCGATCGCGCCCACAATGCCGCCAAGCGCTACATCTACGCCTGGGGCGGTGGGCGGGCCGAGGGCGACGCCAGCATGCGCGACCTCCTCGGTGGCAAGGGTGCTGGGCTTGCTGAGATGACCAAGGCCGGGCTGCCGGTACCCCCGGGCTTCACCATTACGACGGAAGCCTGCAACGACTATTTCACGGCGGGCGAGAAGCTCCCCGACGGTCTGTGGGCCGACGTCCTCGAAGCCGTCAGGGAGGTCGAGTCGCTGACCGGCAAGGGCTTTGGCAATGCCGCCGATCCGCTCCTCGTGTCCGTTCGGTCGGGTGCCAAGTTCTCCATGCCCGGGATGATGGACACGGTCCTGAACCTCGGTCTCAATGAGGAGACGCTGCAGGGCCTGATCGCGCTGACCGGCAACGAGCGGTTCGGCTGGGACGCGTACCGCCGCTTCATCCAGATGTTCGGCCGGATCGTCATGGATGTGAAGGGCGAGCGGTTCGACCACGCGCTCGAGGCGGCCAAGGAGCGACGCGGCGCGACCCAGGACACGGACCTGGACGCAACGGCGCTCCGGGAGGTCGTCGAGGAGTCGAAGCGGATCGTCCGCGAGGACACCGGTCGCGACTTTCCGAGCGACCCATCCGAGCAGCTCGATCTCGCGATCAAGGCCGTGTTCGCCAGCTGGTTCGGCAAGCGCGCCATGGACTACCGCAACAACCAGAAGATCGCCCACGACCTCGGCACCGCGGTCAACGTCGTCACGATGGTGTACGGAAACATGGGCGAGGACTCGGGGACGGGCGTCGCCTTCACCCGCGACCCGAACACCGGCGAGAAGGTCCTGTTTGGCGAGTATCTGACCAACGCCCAGGGTGAGGATGTCGTGGCCGGCATCCGCACCGCGCCAAAGATCAGCCAGATGCAGACCGACATGCCCGAGGTCTATGCGGAGTTCCTGCGCATCGGCCAGCAGCTCGAGAAGCACTACCGCGACGTCCAGGACCTCGAGTTCACGATCGAGCGCGGCAAGCTGTACATGCTCCAGACGCGCTCGGCCAAGCGAACGGCAGCGGCCGCGGTGAAGATCGCGGTCGACATGGTCGAGGAAGGCCTGATCACCCCCAAGGACGCGGTCGGCCGGGTGGAGCCCGCGCACGTCGACCAGCTCCTTCGTGCGACCTTCGACCAAGGCGCCCTCGCCAAGGCAACCAAGATCGTCAATGGCCTGAACGCGTCACCCGGGGCCGCGGTCGGGCGCGCCGTGTTCGACGCCGATACCGCCGTCGAGTGGGTCAACAACGGCGAGAGGGTCATCCTCGTCCGGATCGAGACGTCGCCGGACGACTTCCACGGCATGGCCGTGGCCGAGGGAATCATCACCGCCCGGGGTGGAGCAACCTCCCACGCGGCCGTCGTCGCGCGCCAGATCGGCAAGCCGTGCGTGGCCGGCTCGGCCGACCTGATCATCGACTATGCGGGGGCCCAGGCGCATTGCAACGTCACCGGCACGGAGTTCAAGCAAGGCGACTGGGTCAGCCTCGACGGGTCGAGCGGCGCCCTGTACGTCGGCGCGCTGCCGACTGTCGACGCGCGGTTCGAGGATCAGCCCGAGCTCCAGAAGATCCTGGGCTGGGCGGACGAGATCCGCCGGATGCAGGTCTGGACCAATGCCGACAAGCCCGAGGAGGCCGCCCAGGCCCGGCGCTACGGCGCGCAGGGCATCGGGCTGTGTCGCACCGAGCACATGTTCAGAGAAGGTGAGCGGCTCGAGATCGTCCGCGGGGCAATCCTGGTCGCCCACGCGGCGACCCGGGCGAAGGCCAGGAAGGCGGCCGGCGCCAAGCTCGGCGTGGGGGAGGCCGAAGCGGTCAACACGTTCGACGCCGCGATGGCCAAGCTCGAGGTGCTCCAGCAGGGCGACTTCGAGGGCATCTTCAAGGCGATGGACAGCCTGCCGGTCGTCATCCGCCTGATCGACCCGCCGCTCCACGAGTTCCTGCCGAATCTCGAGGACCAGCTGGTCAAGGTCACCAAGGCGGGCGACGCCGCGACCGAAGAGGATCGCGTGTTGCTCGCGACGATCAAGTCAATGCACGAGCAGAACCCGATGCTCGGTCTACGTGGCTGCCGTCTCGGGCTCATGATCCCGGATTTCGTGAAGGTCCAGACGCGGGCAATTCTCAACGCGTTGATCGCGGTCAAGACGGCCGGTGGCAACCCCAAGGCAAAGATCATGATCCCGCTCGTCGGTCACGTGAACGAGCTGTCCGCGACCCGGGCCCTGCTCGAAGCGGAAGCGAAGGCTGTCGAATCGAAGGCGGGCGTCGAGGTCGAATACGTCTTTGGCACGATGATCGAGGTCCCGCGCGGTGCGCTCACCGCCGACGAAATCGCCCACCATGCGGAGTTCTTCAGCTTTGGCACCAACGACCTGACGCAGATGACGTTCGGCTACAGCCGCGATGATGCGGAGGGCGGCTTCCTGCTCAAGTACGTCGAGGACGGGATCCTGCCGGTCAACCCGTTCCAGACGCTCGATGATGCAGTGGCCGGCCTGATGCGCACCGCCGTCGAGAAGGGCCGGGCGACCCGCCCGGACATCGAGCTCGGGATCTGCGGCGAACACGGCGGCGATCCGGAATCGATCCACAAGTGCGAACGGATCGGGCTCGATTACGTGTCCTGTTCGCCGTTCCGCGTCCCGGTAGCGCGGCTCGCCGCGGCGCAGGCCGTGCTGGCCGGTCCGGAACGCGACAAGTAGCATGTCGATCGATCTGAGCGCCACCGGGGAGTCATTCCGGCGCGGATTGGGCGAGATCCCAGCGGTTGCGATCGCGCTCGCCCTGCTGGCTGGACCGACGGCTGCGCTCATCGGGTATCAGCCGATCAACGCCGCTCGTCGGCTCAAGATGACAAGCGGGTCGAGGCCGCGCCGTTCTGGGTCTGCCACGACTGTCGCTCTGTCAACGACCTCACCGCGTCGCGCTGCTACCACTGTGGCCTGGAGCAGGATGCGACCCCGGACATCGAGGTGATCCTCGACGCGCCGGCCAGCCGGCCAACCACGTTCGACGTTCCGGCCGGGTCGCCGTTTGCCGCGCTGGGCGGGAACGTCGACGCAGCAGCCGCTCGCGACTCCAACCCTGGCGTACCGGTGATGGCGGACGCGGACTGGAACACTGGCGTGCCGGTGGGCCCGGGGACGATGAGGCACCCAGCGGCCGTGCCCGTCGTCGCCGAGGATGGCGAGGCGATGCTGTTTGCCGACATGCCCGGGACCGATGAGACTGGCGAGACCCAGCCAACGCCTGCGGTGGAGCGGTACGTGTAGGCGGCGCTTCGGGAACGGCGTCGCTAGACTCGGAATGACGTGACCAGCCCCGCACCGAGATTGCCCCAACCGCACCGGGTGACGGTCGTGGGGGGTGGCTTCGCCGGGCTCTACGCGGCACGCAACCTCGGGATCGATCCCGAGGTGCGGGTCACCATCGTCGACCGGCGCAATTTCCACCTGTTCCAGCCGCTCCTCTACCAGGTGGCAACCGGAGCGCTGTCGCCAGGTGACATCGCGCAGCCGCTTCGCTCGGTGCTCCGCGGGCAACGCAACACGACCGTGATCCTCGGCCAGGCGGTTGGCCTTGACCCGGATCGACGCGAAGTGCTCATCGCCGACGGCGGCCCGATCGCCTATGACACGCTGATCGTGGCAACCGGTGCCCATCACTCGTACTTCGATCATCCCGAATGGGCACCGATCGCGCGCGGACTCAAGTCGATCGAGGACGCCACAGAGATCCGCCGCAAGATCCTCATCGCCTTCGAGGCCGCAGAGCGCGAGGCCGACCCCGATCGACGCCGGGAGTGGATGACGTTCGTGGTCGTTGGCGGGGGTCCAACCGGGGTCGAGCTCGCCGGAGCCCTCGGCGAGATCGCGCATGACACGCTACGGCGCGACTTCCGCGCCATTCGGCCGGACGAGGCGCAGATCATCCTGGTCGAGGCGATGGACCGGATCCTGCCACCGTTCCCGCCCGATAGCTCGCGCTCCGCGAAGCGGCAGCTCGAACGCCTCGGCGTGGATGTCCGCACGAACACACGAGTGATCCACATCGACGAGCAATCGGTGCGCGTCACGGCGCCCGACGGCAATGAACAGGAGATCCCGACCCGAACGGTCCTGTGGGCGGCCGGTGTCCAGGCGTCGAGCTTTGCACGCGTCGTCGCAGTGGCCCTGGGCGCCGAGACCGATCGCGCCGGGCGCGTCATCGTCGGGCCGGAGCTCACGGTGCCCGGTCACTCCGAGATCTTCGTCGTGGGCGATGCCGCCGTGCAGCCCTGGAAGGAGGGCAAGGCCGTACCCGGCGTCGCACAGGGCGCCATCCAGTCGGGCACCTACGCGGCCAGGACGATCCGCCGACGGATCCTCGGGCGCCCGACCGAACCGTTCGCGTATCGCGACAAGGGCGACGTCGCGGTCATCGGCCGGCTCGCCGGCGTGACGAACATCGGGTGGCTCGGGCCATTCGGCCGCCAGAGTGGCTTCATCGCCTGGGCGCTGTGGCTCGGGATCCACATCGCTTACCTGATCGGCTTCTCAAACCGGATCGTCGTATTGGTCCGGTGGATGTGGAGCTTCGTAACCCATGGCCGCGGGACGCGGCTGATCACTGGCGCGACCCTGCTGCCGCCGATCGAGGAACCAGAGCCGCCGGTGCTCGCGCCGCTCGATCCGGATGACATCGTGGGTTCGATGCCCGTTGCGTCACGCGCCGGCGACACCCCTGCAACCGGGTCCGGCGACACCCCTGCAGCCGGGTCCGGGGTCGTCCCCGATGGGTCCGGGTCCGCCGCGGCCACGTCGTCCTCCGCCCGGTCGCCCGCCGCCCGGTCGCCCGCCGCCACGTCGTCCGCCCCGGCCGATGCGGCAAATCAAACCTCGTAGGCACCACACTCGTAGGCATCACAGAGGTACCTCGCAGATCTTCCTGCCCCTCATCGTCGATTTCACGATCGTTCCAACCAACCGGAACGATGTAGTGAGCGAAGACGCGCACGACGCCCCGGACCATCACCATGCGACGCCCCGGACCATCACCGCCGGACGCCCCGGGCGGTCCTCTGGCCCTGCGGGACGAGATGTCCTCTGCACGCGTGCCGATATCGCTCCGCTTGGCCGAGATAGTTTCGTTTGGATGGAACGATCGCGATTCCGGGTCGCAGGGAGGGCGCTTCCTCCGGCAAGCACGAGTACGCGGCGAACGCCACCCAGACGAACCGCCCGCCTAGTGGGAATTACGCCTGGTCGAGTTGAACGGCGCCTAGTCTCAAGAGCCCATAGCCCTAGCCGAACACGACGACCTGGCGTAGGCCGTCGCCGGCGCGGAGCCGGTCGAACGCTCCCTCGAGGTCATCGAGCCTGATGCGGCGGTCAATCAGGCGCTCGACCGGCAGCCGGCCGGCGAGGTGGAGTGCGGCGTAGTGCGGGAAGTCGGTCGCGGGGTCCGCAAACCCATAATTCGAGCCAAGGATCCGGCGGCTGCCGTCCACGAGCGGGTAGACGCCGAACGACGCCCGCGTCTCGAATGGCGTGAGTCCGACGAGCACAGCGGTGCCGCCAATCGGCAAGGCCTCGATCGCGAATTCGACGGTGTCGACGCGACCGATCGCCTCGAATATGAAGTCGGGGCCGCCATGGGTCAGGTCGCTGAGCTCGGCAATGGTGGCAGCCCGGTCGCTGCTGGCCAACAGCCCGTGCGTCGCTCCCACGGACCGCGCCGCGTCGAGTTTCGCCGCGACACGATCGAGCGCCACGATCCGCGACGCACCCGCAATCGCGGCACCCATGACGCACGAGAGGCCCACACCGCCGAGCCCGATCACCGCCACGCTCGAGCCAGGCGGCACGGCCGCGGTCTTGAGCACGGCACCGACGCCTGTGCTCACGCAACAACCGATGAGTGCCGCCACGGCCGGATCCACGCCATCGGGGAGCGCGATTGCGGCCGCCTCCGGGACAACGGTTGCCTCGGCCATCGTGGCGATCCCGCAATAGGACAGCACCGCCGCGCCATCGTCGCCCGCGAGCACCGTGGCGCCGTCCGGCAGGCGGTGACGGAACGACGGGGAGTCGACACAGGCCCAGACGCGGCTTGCACGACACGACCGGCAGATCCCGCACGGCACGAGCCAGGACAACGCGACGGGCTGTCCAACCGACAGGGAGCCGACGCCCGTACCGACAGCCTCGACGACTCCGGCACCTTCGTGACCCATCGCGATCGGCGTTGGGCGCGGCCAGTCGCCGTCGCGGACGTGCAGGTCCGAGTGGCACACGCCGGACGCCCCGATGCGGACACGTACCTCGCCAGCACGCGGTTCGGCGAGCTCGAGTCGCTCGATCGTGGCTGGGTCACCGGGTGCCCGCAGCACCGCTGCCCGAACCGACGTCACGTCACGTCTCAGCGCCGATCACCGAATCGAGCATACCCGCCGGGATTAGGCTGGGCGTATGCCACATGACTCGATCCGCCACCCCCTTCCCGAAGGTTTTCGCTGGCCCGATGGCGTCCGAGCCGCCGCGCTCTTCAGCTTCGATGTCGATGCCGAGGCGGTGATGATCGGCGACCGGCCGGAGGTCGCCCAGTACTTTGACGTCATCGCGCACCAGCGCTATGGACCGCGGGTCGCCGTACCACGGATCCTGCGAATGCTGGACCGGCTTCGCCTCCGAACCACGTTCTTCGTGCCGGGCTGGGTCGCCGAGACATGGCCCGACGTCGTCCGCAGCGTTCACCACGCGGGTCACGAGATCGGTCACCACGGCTATCTCCACGAGTCGGTCCGAGGCGTTGACGAGGCGACCGAGGTTGGCTACCTGCATCGTGGCCTCGCCGCGCTTGACGAAGTCCTCAATGTCCGCCCGATCGGCTACCGGGCGCCGTCCTGCGACATCAATTACCGGACGCCGGGGCTCCTCGCCCGTGAGGGATTCAACTACGACTCGAGTTTGATGGACTCGGACCATCCGTATCGGCTCGCGACGTCGGCGGAGCCGGGTGCGCCGACCCTAATCGAACTGCCGATCCACTGGTCACTCGATGACTGGAACCGCTACAACTACGTGCCCGGGTTCACCAGCAATTCGCCGATCGGGCGGCCCTCGGAGGTGTGCGCGGCCTGGGGCGAGGAGCTCGACGCGATCGTCGAGGTCGGCGGGCTGTTCGCGCTCACCATGCACCCGTTCATTTCCGGCCGCCCGGCCCGGGCCGAGGCGCTGGAAGCATTGATCGAACGGGCAGCCGCGATCGACGGTCTGTGGCTGGCGACGGGGGAGGAGCTTGCGATCTGGGTCGACACGCTCAATCTCCCGCCGGTCCTCCACGAGGTGCCGGTCGTCCGGCGCTAGCGGTCAGTCGCCGGTTACCCGGACCGTGCCGACCATCCCGTAGGCCTCGTGCCCGGGAAGGTGGCAGATGTAGAGGTAGGTGCCCGGCTCCCTGAACGTGACGATGGTGGTGGCCGTCGTCCCGGCCCGGACGGTCACTTCGGTCGCGCGGATGCCGTGGGCCGGTTCCGTGCCAGAGCGGTGCCGGGCATGGATCGCCGCGTCGCCGACGATCCACTCGTGATCGATCGGGTCGTCGTTGCGCAGCACGAACGTGACCGGGGATCCCGCCGGGACGGTCACCACGTCGCGTTCGAAGCCTGAATAGCGGATCGGTATCTCGACGGTGACCGTGCCGGGACCGGGTCCCTGGGCCCAGGCCGCCGCCATGCCGGCGAGGCCAAGCGCAAGGGCGAGACCTCCAGCCAGCGCGAACCGCCCCGGCCGGCGATGGCTGGTCATGGTGGTAGCGACCTCAGGCGGTCCGCATCGGTGGCCGGTAGAGCAGCAGGAACACGATCCCGCCGATTCCACCCGCCATGAATGCAACCGCGACCACAATCCGCAGGAGGTCCGCCGAACGATCGGGCGCCGCGACCGTCCCGGGAAGGTCCAGACCGGCGGCGACCCGCGACGGCTGTCCGGCGCCAGAGGCGTCGATCGCGAGATCGAAGGCAAGCTGCGGCGCCGCCGCGTCGATCCGGATCTTGCTCAGCCAGCCGCTTGTCGGGACCCACTCCATGCCGCGGTCGCTACGGAGATCGTCGAGCAGCTGATCGGACGCGGCTGCGTTGTGCCCGAGGGTCAACCCATTGGACCCGTCGGGTGCCGGCAGGAGCGCCGGGGCCTCGTCGGTCAGGAGGTAGACGTCCGCTTCGACACGTTCCGCCTCGCCCTTGCCGAGGCCAAGGATCCGCAGGGGGACCCACGGGTTGTCGGTCGGGATCGTGATGTGGACAGGTGTGCCGTCGCCCACGGCCTGGCCTCGCTCCGCGGCGGCATCCGCGTCGAAGACGGCCGCGAGAAAGATCGGGGATCGAGTGGCGTAGAAGTCGAGCACCTCGGGGGCGTCCGGCGGGAGCCTGAAACCGTGATCGGCGGCCCATTGGCCGACCGCGGCGGAGCCACCGCGCAGGACCGTGATGTCCAGCGCATCGATGCGGACCTTCATGAGCTCCTCGGCCGAGGCCGGGGCCGCGGCCGCGTCGAGCGCGAACAACGCCTCGCGCTGCGGCTCCGTCTCGAGAATGAGCCGTTG
>JBKKCW010000370.1:0-4665 GCA_046712485.1 Candidatus Limnocylindrales bacterium | reverse complement strand
GTTCCGGATTCAGAACCGGGTCATCCAGGATTTGGACCCAAAGCTCGATCTGTCCAACCAGGTCGAGGTGCGGCGCCAGATCGAGGAGATCTTCGGCAAGGTCATCGACGAGGAGGGCCTCGCGCTTACCCGCGCCGAGCGCGTCCGGATGCTCGAGCAGATCACGGACGAGATCATCGGTCTCGGCCCGCTCGAGCCCCTGCTGCGCGACGAGTCCATCACGGAAGTCATGGTCAACGGGCCGCGCCAGGTCTACATCGAACGATCCGGCAAGCTCGAGCTGACCAACGTCGTCTTCCAGAATGACGACCACGTCATGCGGATCATCGACCGGATCATCGCCCCGATCGGCCGGCGCGTCGACGAGTCGTCGCCGATGGTCGATGCCCGCCTGACCGACGGTTCGCGCGTCAACGCCATCATCCCGCCCCTGTCATTGGTGGGGCCCGTGATCACGATCCGCAAATTCTCGGCCTCGCCATTCACCACCGAGGACCTGATCCGGTTCGGGACCGCGACGCCGGACATGTTTGAGTTTCTCCGAGCGTGCGTGGAGGCCCGCCTCAACCTCTTCGTATCGGGTGGCACGGGATCGGGCAAGACCACGACCCTCAACGTCCTCTCTTCGTTCATCCCGAACGACGAGCGGATCGTCACCATCGAGGACGCGGCCGAGCTCCAACTTCGCCAGGAGCACGTCGTCACCCTCGAGTCACGCCCGCCGAACATCGAGGGCAAGGGCGCGATCCCGATCCGCGAGCTCGTCCGCAACGCCCTGCGCATGCGGCCGGACCGGATCATCGTCGGGGAGTGCCGTTCCGGCGAGGCCCTGGACATGCTCCAGGCCATGAACACGGGCCATGACGGCTCGATGTCCACCGGCCACGCCAACAGCCCACGAGACATGCTCTCCCGCCTCGAGACCATGGTCCTGATGGCCGGCGTCGATCTCCCGCTGCGGGCCATCCGCGAGCAGGTTGCCTCGGCCGTGGACCTGATCGTCCAGCAGAGCCGCCTCAAGGACGGAACCCGACGCATCGTCAACATCACCGAGGTCCAGGGCATGGAAGGCGACGTCATCGTCATGCAGGACGTCTTCGTGTTCGAGCAGACAGGCGTCGTGGAAGGCAAGATCCAGGGACGCCTCAAGCCGACCGGGATCCGGCCCAAGTTCGTCGAGAAGTTCGAAGTCATGGGCATCAACATCCCGCCCGGCCTGTTCGGCTTCACCTACTAGCCGGGGAGGGGATCCAAGACCATGCCCACCGAGATCACGCCGATCGTCATCGCAGCGGTTGCCGCGCTGGCGATCGTCGTCATTGCCGCGGGCATCGCCATGTCGGGGCGATCCGGCATCTCGGACCGCCTCGAGCGCTACGCGTCGACCCGTCCCGCTGGCGGCGCCGCGGCAGCCGGTGGTCAGAGCGGCGTTGCCGACCTGCTCGCCCAGAGCCAGGCGCTGGCGTCGCTAAACAAGGCAGTCGAGGGCCGTGACTTCTGGGCAAACATCGCGCGCGACATCGCTCGCGCCGACCTGCACCTCAAGCCGTCCGAGTTTCTGGCGATCTGGGCCGGCACGATCGTTGGCGTACCACTGCTGATGGTCTTCCTGTCGCTCTTCCTGCCCACCCTGCGCAACCCGCTCTTCCTCCTGATCGGGATCGTGATCGGCTTCTTCCTGCCCCGACTGTGGCTCGCTCGTCGACGGAACGGCCGGCTTGGCGCGTTCAACAAGCAGCTCCCTGACACGATCACGTTGATCGCAAATGCCCTTCGGGCCGGCTCGTCGTTCCTCCAGGCGGTCGAGCTGGTGGTCCGCGAGACGCGGCCGCCGATCTCGACCGAGTTCGCCCGGGTCATCCGGGAGGTCAACCTGGGTCTGCCGTTCGAGCAGGCGCTGGAGAACATGGTTCGCCGCGTCCGCTCCGATGACCTCGAGCTCATGGCGACGGCAATCTCTATCCAGCATCAAGTCGGCGGTAACCTGGCGGAGATCCTTGACTCGATCGCGTACACGATCCGGGAACGGATCCGCATCAAGGGCGAGATCAAGACCCTGACGGCGCAGCAGCGACTGTCAGGCTACGTGGTCGCCGGTCTACCGATGGGTCTGGCCGCATTCCTGTTTGTCGCAGCGCCTGGGTTCATGGATCCGATGTTCGATGATCGGGTGAGTCTCATTGGACTACCGGCCGGTGTGATCGTTCTGGCGATCGGCGGCGTAATGATGTTCATCGGCTTCATGCTGATCCGCAAGATCGTGGACATCGAGGTCTAGAGCCATGCCCATCCTGCCCATCATCATCGCGGCCGTCGCCGCCGGGGCGATCCTGCTGATCCTCTATGGCTTGACGAGCAGCGCCCCTGTCGATCCCGTCCAGGCACGCTTGACCCAGCTCGGGACCATGCAAGCCAAGAACCTCGAGGAACTCGAGCTGCAGGCGCCCTTCGCCGAGCGAACGTTGCGTCCGCTCATGGGCCGCCTGTCGGGTTCTGTGTCACGGCTCACGAGTTCGTCGTTCACTGAGCGGACGGAGAAACGGCTCGCGATCGCGGGTCACCCCGGGGACATGCGCGTTGCCGACTGGCTCGGCATCAAGGTGATTGGTGCGGTTGTCGGCGCGATCCTGTTTGTCTTCCTGTTCGTGGTCGTGGGGGTCATGAGCCTGCCGGTCCCGATCAACTTCGCGATGGGTGCGATTGGAGCCCTGTTCGGGTACACGATCCCCGAATTCTGGCTTGGTGGCCGCGTCAAGAAGCGCCAGCACGCGATCCTCCTGATGATCCCGGACGCCCTTGACCTGCTGACCATTTCGGTCCGCGCGGGTCTCGGCTTCGACGCTGCACTTGGCAAGGTCGTCGAGAAGCTCCCGGGACCCTTGTCCGAAGAGTTCCGACGGGCCCTGGCCGAGGTTCGGGTGGGCAAGCAGCGACGTGAAGCCCTTCGCGACATCGTTGCCCGGACCGAGGTCGGACCGCTCACCAACTTCATCGGCGCGATCATCCAGGCCGAACAGCTCGGTGTGTCGATCTCTAAGGTGCTGCAGGTCCAGTCCGAGCAGCTCCGGATCGAGCGCCGCCAACGCGCCGAGGAACAGGCCGCCAAGGCGCCGATCAAGATGCTCTTCCCGCTTGTCGGGTGCATCTTCCCGTCGCTGTTCATCGTGATCCTCGGGCCAGCCCTGATCCTCATCTCGCTCAACCTCTAGGTCCGGCCCGGTCGCATCGGTGACTGCCGTTCCCCGGCTCGTGGCTGCCCGGAACGTCGATCGCGGCACGGTCCTCGGGACGCGGCTGGAAACGGCCGACGGGCTCTGGGCCAAGTTCAAGGGCCTGATGGGGCGGGCCGCCCTTCCGGATGGCGCCGGACTCTGGCTACCAGACTCGAACGGGATCCACATGATGTTCATGCGCTTCCCCATCGATGCTGTGTTCCTGGGGCGACCGCTCGCGGCCGAGGGCGGAGCTCGGCTCGTGGTTTCAGTGCATCACCACCTGCGGGCGTGGACGGGTCTCGTGCCGCTCGTGCGTGGTGCCCACGGCGTCCTGGAGCTGCCGGTCGGCACGATCGAGGCGACCGGTACGGTCCGTGGGGACCGAATCGCGCTGGTGCCTGTCGAGGGCTGACCCGGGCAGCGCAATACGTGGCTGTTGAGCGCGTCAAGCGACCATCTGCCCATGGCCGTCCTCCAAGGGCTCGCAAACGCGGCATCCGCCGCGCTCGACCTCGCGTTCCCTGCGGCATGTGCGGGGTGTGGCCGCGAGGGTGCAGCACTATGCACAGCCTGCCTTCCCGCACTCGATGCGCGGCTCGAGCTTCGCGGCGGGACGCCGATCGGCCTGCCGGCCGACATCCCGGTGCCGCTCCTCCAGGTCGAGTGGTGCGCCCCGTTCGCCGGGCCGGTCCGGGCCGCGCTCCACCAGCTGAAATACGCCGGGGAGCGGCGCATCGCGCGGCCCCTCGGCGAAGCCGTGGCGCGGCGTTGGTCCCGGGTCGGCGAGGGCGCCACCCTCCTCGTCCCGGTCCCCGTCCACGCGGACCGCGAACGGAAGCGAGGCTACGACCAGGCCGTGCTCATCGCGGATGTGGCCGCCACGTCGCTCGGTCTGCCTTGCGTGCGTGCCCTCGAACGGATCCGGGCGACGGCCGCCCAGTACGATCTCGGGCGCGACGAACGTTCCGCCAACGTGGCGGGCGCCTTCAGCGTGCGGCCGAGGGTCGGGCCCATCACTGGCCAATGGGTGCTTCTCGTCGACGATGTTGTGACCACCGGGGCGACACTGGCTGCCTGCGCCGTCGCGCTCGAGGAGGCGGGGGCATTCGCCGTCTCGGCGATCGCGGTCGCTCGCGAGCGTTAGCTGCGATCCCACACACGGTGTTGAGGGCGGCGGCTCGCCTGGAAGTGCCGCATAACCTCACGTGCGGGCCACTACGGAGCGCCGCCGGCCCGATCGAGCGAGAGAGGCGCAGAATCCACGCTCATCCCTGGTCGGATCGACGACGGGCGACGCCCGAACCTGCCCTTTTCGCCCGTAACGGTGCGCGGGTGTCGATATGCGCCTGTCGACCAGATCGGCGGGCCCAACGTCAAGCACGTACTCATGAATCACAGGTAGGACGGCGGGGCCGGACTGTCTCCACAACGCGGCGCTCACGCGGCAGCG
>JBKKCW010000369.1:0-5907 GCA_046712485.1 Candidatus Limnocylindrales bacterium | reverse complement strand
GGCGCTGGTCGATGCCGCGGACCCACAGGAACCGTGGGTCGGCTTTGACGTCGGGGATGACCAGTGGGCGGCGTTCGGCCGCCACGCGCCCGGTCACGCCCTCCCCGTACGGGACGCGGGCGCGACCGATCTGGAAGCGATCGAGGCCGTTCGTGACAGCCAGCGTCAGGTACGCTCCGTCGCGGTCCAGCAGGTACAGCGAGGCGACGTCCGCGTGCAGCACATCGCGAGTCCGATCGACCGCGGTCTCGAGCAGCTCGTCCCAGGTCCGTGCCGTCGTGGCGAGCTTCGCGATCTCGTGCAGGAACCGCAGCTGCTCGAGCTGGTCGGCGTTGCTCACGGCGGCACGCCCGCGGCGCGGCGACGCCGGGGCGTTGTTCGACGGAGGGCTCGATCGAAGGGACGTCACGGCCATCACCTTACAAGCCTACGGAAGGTTGCCGGCCGGAATGGTTGCCGCATGGTGGCGCTACGGACTCGGAACGGGCGAACCGAGGCGAGCACATGAGCCCGCGAACGGCCGGCAATGGCGCACCTTCGGCGGCAGTCGCCGCCGAGCCGGGCGGGATCGGGACGTCCGGCGCTCGCGATCCGCTCGCGGTCGAGGTTCGTCTGCTGGGCGCCCTGCTCGGTCAGGTCATCGCCGAACAGGCCGGGCCCGAGCTCTTCGCCCTCGTCGAGCGGATCCGGAAACGAACGATTGCCCTTCGTCGCGACGACGATCCCGCGGAGCGTGCACGCCTCGACGACGACCTGCGTGGCCTCGACCTCGGGGAGGCGGAGGCCGTGATCGGGGCGTTCGCGCTCTACTTCGGTCTCGTCAACCTGGCCGAGGCACATGCGCGCGTGCGGGCGCTGCGTCGGCGCGAACGGACATCGCGCGACGGCATCCTCGATGACTCGGTCGGTGACGCGATACGTCGACTTCGGCGGCTCGGCCGAACCGATGCCGAGCTCGACGCGCTCGTCGGACGTTTGGCCGTCTCGCCCGTCCTGACCGCGCATCCCACAGAGGCGCGCCGGCGGACGACCCTCGTCGCCCTGCGCCGCTGCGGCGCGCTCCTCGAGCAGCTCGACGATCCGCGCCTGACGCCATCCCAGGACCGCGAGATCCGGCGCAGGTTGCGCGAGGAGATCACGTTGTTGTGGCGCACGTCCGATCTGCGAGTCGTGGCGCCGACCCCACTGGACGAGGTGCGGACGGCCATGGCGTTCTTCGATGCGACGCTGTTCACCGTGGTTCCGCGGCTCTACCGCGCCCTCGATGCGGCGCTCGATCCGCCCGCCGGGCGAAGCGCCGGTCCCGCCGCCGACACCGGTCGCAGCGGGACGCGACCGCCCAGGGTGCCGGCGTTCCTCCAGTGGGGCAGCTGGATCGGGGGTGACCGCGACGGGAACCCGCAGGTGACCGCCGAGGTGACCGAGAAGACGCTCCGGATCCACGCCGACCACGTCCTGCGCGGGTATGAGGCCGTCGCGACACGACTCATGCAGACGCTCGCGGCCGCGGTGCTCGCCGAGCGCGTGGCGCGACCGATCGTGTCCCGGCTCGCGCGCGATGCCGAGGACCTGCCCGAGACGGACCGGCAACTTCGCCGCCGGTTTCCGGACGAGCCGTATCGGCAGCGGTTCGGGTTCATCGCGGAGCGGTTGCGTCGGACCAGGGCCGCGCTGACCGGCGAGGCCGCCCCATTGAGTGGTCGCTTCGGCAGCCCGGCGGAGATGGACGCGGAGCTCGCGGAGATCCAAGCGGCCCTCGTCGAGGACGGGCTCGAGCGCGTCGCCTGGGGTGAGGTGGCCGAGCTCCGCTGGCAGCTCGGGACGTTTGGTTTCCACCTGGCCTCGCTCGAGGTCCGCCAGCACGCTGGGGTCCATCGTGCGGCACTCGAGGCGATCCGCGCCGGGTCGCCGGAGACCACCGAGGTGTCGCCGGGCGTCACCCTCGGCGAGGTGCTCGCCACATTTCGCTCGATCGCGGCGGTCCAGGCGCGGTTCGGGACGGAGAGCTGCCGCCGCTATGTCGTCAGCTTTACCTCGTCGCCGTCGGATGTCGCCAACGTCCTCGAACTCGCCCGGCATGCGACCGCGGCCATCGGCCCAGACGGCGCGCCCCCCGAACTCGACGTCGTGCCGCTGTTCGAGTCGAGCGAGGCGCTCCAGGCAGCGGGTTCGATCGTGGCCGCGCTCCTCGACGACCCCATCTACCGCGAAGGCGGTCCGCGCCGGGCGGAGCGACAGGAGGTCATGCTCGGGTACTCGGACTCCAACAAGGAGTCAGGCTTCCTGGCGGCGGCCTGGATGCTCCACCAGGCGCAGGCGGACATGATCGCGGTGGCGCGTGTGCGCGGCGTCGCCCTGACGATCTTCCACGGTCGGGGTGGCGCCATCGGTCGTGGCGGCGGTCCGACGAACCGGGCCATCCTTGGGCTTGCGCCGGGGTCGGTGGACGGGCGGCTCAAGCTGACCGAACAGGGCGAGGTGATCGCCGCCAACTACTCGGACCCGATCATCGCCCGACGCCATCTCGAGCAGATGACGGGTGCCGTGCTCGTCGCGTCCACTACCGAACACGCGGAGCGCCTGGAGGCGGCGCTGGTGGACGGGGCGCCGATCCTGGCCGAGCTCGCGGCCACAGCGCGGGTCGCGTACCGCACGCTCGTCCACGACGACCCGGGATTCGCCTCCTTCTTCCGCGCCGTCACCCCGATCCGCGAGCTGTCCGACCTGCGCCTGGGCTCGCGGCCGGCGGCGCGCGGCGGCCGTGACGTGGCTCCGACGATCGATTCGCTTCGAGCGATCCCATGGACGTTCGCCTGGAGCCAGGCACGGATCAACCTGCCCGGCTGGTACGGGCTCGGCACCGCGCTGGAGGCGTTTCGATCGGCTCACGGCGACGACGGCCTCGATGAGATCGCCCGGCTCGCGCGCGAGTGGCCCTTCCTGTCCAGCCTGCTCGACAACGCGGAGATGAGCTTGGCCAAGGCGGACATGGGGGTCGCCCGCCTGTATGCGGCCCTGGCGACTGGACCCGGCGACGACCGGCGCTGGGGAGCCATCGAGTCGGAGTCCCAGAGGACCGTGGCGCTGATCGGCCGGGTCACCGGGCGGGAGCGGTTGCTCGACGGGGCACCGGTCCTGCAGCGGTCAGTGGCGCTCCGCAATCCGTACGTCGACTCGTTGTCCGAGCTGCAGGTCCGGCTGCTCGCGAGGCTGCGCGCGTTGCCGCCAGGCGATCCCGCGCGGGACCGCGTCCTCCGGCTCGTTCAGCTCACGGTCAACGGGGTCGCGGCGGGTCTCCAGAGCACGGGATAGCGGCCGAAGGAGCAGTGGGCGGGGCGTCCCCCGGTCGGTTGGGTCACCCGGTGCCTGAATGGGCGGGCCGAACGGGGCTTCACCGGTCGGTCGGTTACCCCGTGCTTGAATGGGCGGCGGAGTGGCGTAGCGGGTCGTCCCCGGTCGGTTCGGTCACCCCGTGCCCGGGCGGCCAAGGCGGCGAACGAGGGCGTCGGCCAGGCGGTCGTAGTCGGCGGGTTCGTTATAGCGCTGTGCGGAGATGCGTAGCAGGACCTGTTCCGGGCCGTCGCCCGCCCACGCGGCCCGAACCGGCCAGCCACCGATCGGGACCTGGATGTGGTGCTCGACCTCCAGGGCACGGCCGAGGGCATGGGCGGCGTCATCGCCTCGGAGGTCCGGGATGGGCAGCGACGCCATCGAGCCGAGCATCGTGTCGGGCGCAGGTGATGCCACGCCAAGGGCCGCCGCGATCCGATCGCGACCCGCCAGCGCAAGTGTGTGGTTGGCGGCCATCACCTCGGGCCAACCGCCACCTCCAGGCACTGCCGCGGCCATCCAGTCGATCGCTGCCGGCAGGCTCAAGAACGGCGTCGGGTCGTGCGTCCCGGTCCAGTCGAACTCGGCTCGAAACCGCGAGCGATCGGGGAGCGGGTCGTTGGCGCCATGCGACACGACGAGCGGATGGATCCGATCCCGCCGGTCGGCCCGGACCCACAGCACCGCCGAGCCCTTCGGGCCGCACAGCCACTTGTGCCCGTTGGCGGTCCAGTAGGCCGCTCCCAGGCCGGCAACGTCGACCGGCACCATGCCCGGGGCATGTGCGGCGTCGACGAGGGTGTCGACGCCACGGCGGTCGAGCTCCGCTACGAGGTCGTGCACCGGCAGGACAAGGGCCGTCGGGCTCGTGACGTGGCTCACGAAGACGAGCCTTGTCCGATCCGTGACCGAGGCCAGGATCGCGTCGAGCGCCGCGTCAGGTCCCGAAATCGGGAAGGGGATCCGCGCGACCACGACCGTGGCTCCACCACGTCCGGCCGCCGCGCGCATTGCGTTGATCGAGGCGTTGTACTCGTGATCGTTGGTCACGAGTTCGTCGCCCGGCTCGAACTGGAGCGATTGCAGGACCGTGTTGATCCCCGTCGTGGCGTTGGTGACGAATGCCAGTCCTTCGGGATCGGCGTGGAGGTATGCCCCAACCTCTTGCCGTGCCGCGTCCAGCAGCCCGGGCAATTCGCCGGTCAGGAACCGGACCGGCTCCGCCTCCATCCGGTCGCGGAGCGCTTGCTGGACCTCGAGGACGGGTGTCGGGCACGCCCCGTATGAGCCGTGGTTGAGGAAGGTGACGTCGGGGTCAAGACGCCAGCCGAGGTCGTCGCGCATCCGACCATGATGGGTCGCCTCGCATGTCACGGCTTGGCGTCCTGCGCCGTGCATCCTGGCCGAGCGGGCTGGTGGCGGGCGCTACCCTCGCCGGGTGAGGCGTCCATCCCCGACCACTGCTGTCGCCAACTGGCGTGCCCGCTGGGGCGGGATCGCCCCGCTCCTGCTCGCCGAATTCATCGTCTGGCTCGGCTTCGGCGGCCTGCTTCCCGTCCTCCCGCTCTATTTCACCGAACAGGGCGTGGATCTGCGAACACTCGGCATCGTCGTGGCCGCATGGCCGGCCGCTCGTCTGGTCGGCGAACCGATCTTCGGCTGGCTGGCCGACCGTACTGACCGGATCGCGCTGATGATGATCGGCCTCGTGCTGGCGGGCATCTTCACGATCCTGCCGCTGGTGATCACTGGTCCATTGGCCTTCATCGCGTTGCGGGCGATCGTCGGGCTCGCGACCGCGATCTATGACCCCGCCGCGCGCGGCTACCTGACCGATGCCACGCCGCCGGAGCGTCGCGGCGAGGCATTCGGGCTCTACGGCGCCGCACAGATGGGCGGGTTGCTGCTCGGTCCAGCAATCGGGGCGTTCGGGGCGGATCGGCTCGGCGGCATCGCGTTCGTTTTCGTGTTCGGCGGACTGGCGACAATCGTGGCGGCGATCCCGATCGCCCGACTGGCGCGCGAACGGGGACCCAGGACCCATCCCGCTCCGCCCCTGGCTGCGACGGAGTTCCCACCCGAGTCACCGTCGACTTCGCGCCGCGCGGCGGAGGCGATCGCGGCCGACCAGACGATCGCCGTGGCGCCGGGTGCGCCGGTCAGCCTGCTCAACCGCGGGTTGATCGCTGCGCTGGTGATAAACGCTGGCGGCAACTTTGCGTCGGGCACGTACGACGTGATCTGGAGCCTCTTCCTGCAGGGCCTTGGCGCCGGCTTGGGACTCATCGGCCTGACATTTGCGATGTTCGGTCTGCCGATCCTGGTCCTGTCGCCGATGGCCGGTCGGCTCATCGATCGGCGCGGCGCGTATGGCTTCGTCATCGTTGGTGCTGTCATGCCGGCGATCGCCGGCGTCCTGTACACGCGTCTCGCGGACCCGGTGCTTGCGGTGCCGCTGATCCTCATCGAGGCGACTGGGTTCGCCTTGCTCATCCCGGCGCTCTACGCGGTCGTGGCCGCGAATTCGCCACCCGGTCGATCGTCCACCGCGCAGGGCTTCTTTGGCGCCGCGGGGAC
>JBKKCW010000368.1:0-4795 GCA_046712485.1 Candidatus Limnocylindrales bacterium | reverse complement strand
CCGGGGGGGGTGGGGGGGGGGGAGCTGGGGTTGGCGTGGGGCCATGGGGGGGCGCTGGGGCGGGCGGGGGGGGTGGCGGCGCCGTTGCCGGCGGTGCCGGGGTCGATGACGGCTGTGCGGCAGGGCTGGGGACGACCACCGGGCCAGGTGTCGGCGGGCCGCTCAGCGGTGGGGGCGCCGCAGGGTTCGACGAGGGTGCTGTCGCGACTCGCGGCTTGGGCGTCGGACCAACGACCGGTCGGGCGGCGCGAGGCTGCGGCCGGCTCGTCGGCCCAGGTCCTTGTGCCGGGCTGTCCACGGGGGGAGCGGCGGTCTCTACGGGCGCGACCGGAGAGCCTGCTGGCGGGTCGGGGACGAGCGAGGACAGCGCGACGCTTGCCTCGGGTGTCCGCCCTCCAGCGATGGGCGCGACGACCGCGGCGTTCGGACCAGGCGTCCCCGTAGCGTCGAGCACGCCGCCGGGCGTCATCGGCCACACGGCAATGACGAGCGCGATGATGCCGGCAAGTCCGGTGACCATGGCCGTCGCATCCCGGAGGAGACGCGTCCGGTCGATCTGCTCGGCGGCGTCCGATGGCTCCACAGGCACGTCCACGATCGGCGAGGGCTCAGCCGCAGGGGCGTCGGCCGACTCGATCGGCGCCGCGACCGTTGAGGCGCCCATACCGCCCGGCTGCGCAAGGGCCGACATCATCGCACGCTCTGTCGCGATGACACGCTCCGCGGGTTCCACGAATGGTCTTGCCGCCCCCGGCAGCCGGATGCGATACGCGATCTCCTCGCTGGTCAGGGCCGGTGGGAATGGCCGCGCATCGGCGAGCGCCAACGGACGGCCGGTCACGCGACGAATGTGAGCCGTCACGGTCAACCGATCGAGACCGTCGCGGCATCGCTCGAGCGACCGCTCGAGGTTCAATTGGTACTGGTGCTGCTTGCCGAGCATGAACGCGGACGATCCTCCCCGGTCGGATTCCTGCGCGAAAGGAGTACCCCGGCGCGCTCCACTCGAACAAGCTGGGACAACTACCTATTACTGCGTGACGCGACCCGACGCGCGCCCGCGCCCGATGAAGCAGCGGCGCGTGCCTCTCTGCCCGTCGCCGCCATGGCCAAAACAGTACACTTGTTCGATACCGTATCCCGTGGACAACTGCGCGGCCAATGGTGGAGAACTCGCCCACACCCGTGGAAGAGCCACCTCCCAACGTGGAAATCCCCGCCCCGATCGTGGATCGGCGGCGGATCAGAGGAAACGCGCCGACCACCACATCTAGCGTCCGCAACCCAACCGCAACCACAACATCTTGTGGTTTCCTCTTGACGACCGCATGCCTCGAGGCGTACGATCTTCGGGTCGCCAGATTGACCGAGTCGCCCGACACGCTCCTCCGCCGACCGCATCCGTCGGCCCGAGGCGCGGCCCCCAGAACCTCTCGGGACACCGACGACAGCTTTGGTGGCAGCTAACCGCTTCCACCCGGTCGACCCACGCGGAGGAGCGAGGCAGATGGCACGAGCAGCGAGAGACGCGTCCCCGGTCATGGACCCCAACGTCGTGACCAAGACTGCGACCAAGCGCACCACGGGACGCGCTGGCGCCGCGGCGAAACCTGCCACTCCCTCGCACCTATCCGGCCCGTGGGGCGCCTCGTTCTCAGGCACTGCCCCGGACGGCTCCCCCACCACCGGCCTGACCTTCGAGCGTCGCTGGACCCGCCCGGGCGTCCATCCCTATGACGAGATCACGTGGGAGTACCGGACGGCCAGCATCTCCAACGAAACGGGCAAGTCTGTCTTCGAGCAGAAGGACGTCGAGGTCCCCGACTTCTGGAGCCAGCTCGCCACGAACGTGGTCGTCAGCAAGTACTTCCGCGGTCACCTCGGCACGCCCGAGCGCGAAACCTCCGTCAAGCAGCTGATCGATCGCGTCGTCAACACGATCACCGCCTGGGCCGAGACGCAGCGCTACTTCGCCACGGATGCCGATCTCCAGACGTTCAAGGCCGAGCTGACCCACCTTCTGATCCACCAGAAGATGGCGTTCAATTCGCCGGTCTGGTTCAACGTCGGCATCGAGCAGAAGCCGCAATGCAGCGCCTGCTTCATCAACTCGGTCGAGGACACGATGTCCTCGATCATGGACCTGGCCAAGACCGAGGCCATGCTCTTCAAGTTCGGCTCGGGCGCGGGGAGCAACCTGTCCACCATCCGCTCATCGCGCGAGAAAATGGCCGGCGGCGGCACCGCCTCGGGGCCGGTGAGCTTCATGAAGGGCTACGACGCCTTCGCGGGCGTAGTCAAGTGCTTGACCGCTGACACGTACGTCACGACTGGTGGCGGACTGCTCCGGATCGAGGAGGCGATCGAGACGGAAGGCCCGGTCGGCTTCACGGAGGACGATTCGCTCACACTCAACACGCCGGCTGGCCCCACACGCATCTCGCACGTCTATCGCAGTCCTCGCGCCGACGTTCGCTCGGTCACCCTTCGATCCGGGCTTGGACTGAAGGGAACCCACGAGCACCCGGTCCTCACCCTGGCCTCGCCCTTCGAGCTTCGATGGACCCGGCTGGCCGACCTGCGATTGGGAGACCGAGTCGCCGTCGAGCGCCGTCGGGAGCTTTGGCCCACCCGGGCGCCCGCGCTCGATCAGTTCTCATCAACGTTGGTCGTCGAGCGGCGCAATCTTCGCTATCCAACGGAGATGACTCCCGAGCTCGCCCGTCTGCTCGGCTATCTCGTCGCCGAAGGATCGATGGAACCGCAGCGTTTCCGGTTCAGTTCAGCCGATCCAGAGGTCATGGCTGACTACTGCCGATGCGTGGAGGCCGTCTTCGGCGTCGATCCCAGCAGCCAGGTTCGAGACCGGATCAACCCGAGCACGGGCGTTCGGACCGAGTACGTGGAGCTCAGCTGGCTGGGTGCCGTGCAGTTCCTCGCGTTCTGCGGCCTACCCGCGGGATATTCGGCGGCAAAGAGCGTCCCGATCGCCATCCGCCGGTCCCCTCGTTCGCTCGTCCTCGAGTTTCTCGGCGCATACGCGGAAGGCGATGCCCACATCGGAAAGCGGCGCGTCGAGATCGCTTCGGCTTCGAGGCGACTGCTCGAGGAGATCCAGCTGCTCGCGCTCAACATGGGTGTGGTGGGCCGGCGGCATGCCCTGAATGGCTACGAGCACCTGACGTTCCTAGGCGCAGACGCCGCGCGTCTCGCCCGGCTCATTCGCCCGTACCTCGTCACGCAGCGCAAGCGAGATGCCTCGGAACGGCTGGCGGCCGATCGATCTCGCGAGTGGAACCCGAACGCGGACGTGGTCCCGGGGCTCGTCCCGGCGCTTCGCGCCTTCGCCTTCGCAGGCAACGGATGGTTCCGGGGCGAATCCGGCGAGGTCATGAAGTCCGGGTTCGGCATTTTCAATCGAGCCGGCGACAACGCCTCCTATGCTCGCGCTCGGTCGATCCCGGGCCTCGTTGACAAGATCGAACGTCTATCGCCAACGCTCGCGAGCACTGTCGAAACCGTGCTCGAGGACGAGTATCTGTGGGATGAGGTCGTGTCCGTCGTTGACGCCGACCAGGCACTGACGTACGACTTCACTGTTCCCGGGGTCCATGCCTTCGTGTCCAACGGGATCGTGTCCCATAACTCCGGCGGGAAGACCCGCCGAGCGGCCAAGATGGTCATCCTCGATGCCGGTCACCCGGACGTCCTCGAGTTCATCGATTCGAAGGCGCACGAGGAGCAGAAGGCCTGGGCCCTGATCGAGGCCGGGTACGACCCCAGCTTCACCGGCGAGGCCTACGGATCGGTGTTCTTCCAGAACGCCAATCACTCGGTCCGCGTGACGGACGAGTTCATGAACGCCGTCGTCGAGGACAAGGACTGGACGACCCATGCCGTGGTCGACGGCACGCCCATGGACACCTACAAGGCGAAGGACGTCTTCCGCAAGATGGCCGAGGCCGCCCACCTGTGCGGCGACCCGGGCATCCAGTACGACACGACGATCAACGATTGGCACACGGTTTCGAACACCGACAGGATCTACGCGTCAAATCCATGCAGTGAGTACATGCATTTGAATGATTCGGCGTGCAACTTGGCTTCACTTAACCTCATGAAGTTCGTCGACGCGAGCGGCGAGTTTGACGTCGACGCCTATCGGCACGCAGCGCGCGTGACGCTGACAGCCCAGGAGATCCTGGTCGACAACGCGAGTTACCCGACGCCGACGATCGAGGAGAACTCCCACAAGTTCCGACCGCTCGGTCTCGGCTACGCCAACCTCGGCGCGCTGCTCATGTCGCGCGGTCTCGCCTACGACTCGGACGAGGGCCGGAACTTCGCCGCCGCCCTGACCGCGATCATGCACGGCGAGGCGTACAGGCAGTCGGCTACGATCGCCCGCGACCATGGCGGCCCGTTCTGGGGCTTTGAGCACAATCGCGAGCCGTTCCTGCGGGTGATCCGCAAGCACCGCGAGGCCGCCTACCAGATCCCGGCCGACCAGGCCGTGCCCAAGGACATGATCGCGGCCGCGCGTGCCGTCTATGACGAGGCGCTCGAGCTCGGCGAAGCGAACGGCTATCGCAACGCCCAGGTCACGGTCCTCGCGCCCACCGGCACCATCGCGTTCATGATGGATTGCGATACCACCGGCATCGAGCCGGATATCGCGCTCATCAAGTACAAGAAGCTCGTCGGCGAGGGCTTCCTCAAGATCGTCAACCAGACGGTTCCGCAGGCCCTGCGCAAGCTCGGCTACGGGCCGGACGACGTCGGGGCCATCCTCGAC
>JBKKCW010000367.1:0-2602 GCA_046712485.1 Candidatus Limnocylindrales bacterium | reverse complement strand
TCTCCGGCGGTACCGCCTCGACCGTGACGTTCACCCTGTACAATGACACCGCGACCGAGACCAGCTGCCAGGCCAGCACCCAAGTCTTCCAGCAGACGGTCGACGTTGTTGACGCCAGTGGCACGGCGGCGACGACCACCGGATACACGACCACCGTGGAAGGCACCTACCGTTGGATCGCTGCCTTCTCCGGCAACACGTTCAACGCAGCCATCGCATCGGGCTGCAACTCCGAGGTGACAACCCTGCCATAAGCCCGCGCTGTCCTCGACAACGCGATACGAAGGAGCCGGGCAACGTGGCCCGGCTCCTTCTCTCGGTCCAGGGGATCTGCCACGTGGCTTCCCCCGCCACGTGGCGGGTGATATCATTACATCATGATTCGGACGCAGATCTCACTCACGGAGCAGCAGGTACGGCGGATTCGGCGTTTGGCGACGGATCAAGGCGTATCCATTGCCACCATCATCCGCCAGGCTGTCGATGGATATGTGCCTGACGACGAGTCCGCGCGCTCGGCGCGGACCGCGCGGGTGCTCGCCGCCGCTGGGCGATTCGACTCCGGTCTGGTCGACGTGAGCGAACACCATGACGACCACCTGGCCGAGGACCCGCGCGGTTGGTGACGCTTGTCGACTCGTCTGCGCTCTACGCTTACCTGGACGCACGAGATCAGAACCACCAGCTCGCCAGGGAAACGCTCACGGAGTTGATCGAGGGCCGTGACGACCTCGTGACCCACAACTACGTCGTGGTCGAAAGCTCGGCGTTGATCCAGCGCCGACTCGGCGCAGAGGCCGTCCGGGTCTTTCTCGATGACATGCTGCCGGCACTTCGAGTCCTGTGGATCGACGAGCCGACGCACCAGCTGGCGACGGCAGCAATGCGAGGGTCGCTGAACCGCGGCGTGTCGCTGGTCGACTGGACGAGCTTTGTCACCATGCGAGAGCGGGGCATCGATCGGGCCTTTGCCTTCGACGCGGACTTCCAGTCCCAGGGACTGCAGGTGATCCCAGCCCCGTAGCCGTCACCTCGAACAGCGTCAGCTGACGCTCCCGCCAGGCTCCGGGGCGTATACCGTCACGTCGCTCAATCCGCGCCCAGCAAGCTCGGTGCGGAGCGCGTCCGGGGTCCCGGCCAGCAGCGGGTAGGTTCCGTAGTGGATCGGGATGACGTGACGCACCCCAAGCAGCTCGACGGCCATGGCGGCGTCGCGAGGGCCCATCGTGAAGTGGCCGCCGATGGGCAGCAAAGCGAGCTCGGGCTCGTAGAGATCGCGGATCAGGCGCATGTCTCCGAAGAGGGCCGTATCGCCGGCGAAGTAGAACCGAAAGCCGTTCTCGAGCTCCACGACGAAACCGACAGGTTCACCGAGATCGAGGGTCGTCTCGCCGGCAGCGTTCCAATCCCCGGCGGAGTGGTCGGCATGGACCATGGTTACCTTGATCCCGGCGGTCTCGAACGTGCCGCCCTTGTTCATCCCCACGGCCGCTTCCGCGCCGCCAGGCAATCGCCGGGCCAACCAGAGGCTCATCTCGTGGATGCATGGCCAGACCGGGCGCAGGCGGCTGGCCAGCTGGACGGCGTCACCCATGTGGTCGAAATGGCCGTGCGTCACCAGCAACAGGTCGCAGCGTTCGACCGCCAGCGCCGACATGGGGCTCTTTGGGTTGGAGAAGAACGGGTCGAACAGGATGACCTTGCCACCCGGGGTCCGAACCTCGTAGACGCTGTGGCCGTACCAGGTGAACGTCGTGTCGCGGTCGATCCCCATGCCTGCACCTCCGAGGGGATGCTACCAACGCCGCTACACTCCCGCGGTGCCCGCAACGCAGATTGCCCAAAACCTCGCCTTCATCAACTGGACGGTGCTGACGGGCCTCGCCATCGGCTCGTTAGGCGCCGTCGTGCTCGTCCGCCGGCGAGCGTCGGCCACACGCGGATACTTTGCCTTCACCACGTTCTGCTCCGTCGGCTTCGGCGTGCTCGCATGGGCATCCGATGGCGCCCTGCCCGGCACACTCGGTGATTCGCCGGTCATCGTGGATCCGACGTGGGAGGCCCCGCGACGGCTGGCGCTCGCGGCGTTCTGCATCCTCGCCGCGGCGACCCTGTTGGCCGGGCGCGTCGCCCCGGTGGCGTCGCTGGCGTCCGAAGGCGGAGCCCTGGCCGCCGCTGCGGCTGTGCTCCTGTTCGGCGCGCTGGCCTGGGGTGGGGCATCCCTCGGTTCTGCCGCTCTGTTCGTTCAGCTGGCCATCGTCAGCGCCGCGACCGGTGGTGTATTCGCGGCGATGATCCTGGGCCACTGGTACCTGGTTACCCCGAAACTGCCCGAGGCGCCGCTGATCCTCCTGGCACGTGCCCTGTTCGCGGTGGTTGCCATCCAGGTCGTCCTGTTCTGGGCGTGGACGGCGATCGGAGCAGGCCCGGCCGGCGGCGCTCCGTTTGCCGCGCTCGTTGGCCCGTGGGCGCTGTTCGTCTGGTTGCGCCTGATCGTTGGGCTCGTGTTTCCCTTGATCGTGTCCTGGGCGTCGGTGCAGACAGCGCGTTCGCGGTCGATGGAGTCTGCGACCGGATTGCTGTACATCAACGTCGGATCGAT
>JBKKCW010000366.1:0-18756 GCA_046712485.1 Candidatus Limnocylindrales bacterium | reverse complement strand
GGTCACCATCTATGACGGGCAGGAGCGCGACGCGCTCGGTGCCGCCATCGCGGGCCTCCATGGCGGGCCTGTGGCACTGGCCCTCGGAGCCGCGGTTGACCCAGCTGCCACCTGGGCAGACGCCGCGCTCGTGGCGACCTCCCCGTCGATCACGCCGGACTACCCGACGACCGAACCGCGGCTCAGGACCGCGCTGCGGGCGCTCGTCGCCGCTCGGGCCGGCGGCGACCCGGCTGTCCCCGCCCTCGTCTCGGAGGCGGACCTGTTCCTCCGGCTGTGCCCGGCGCCGACGATCGGCGTGACCGGGACCAAGGGCAAGACGACCACGGCCTCCCTGACGGCCGCACTCCTTGCCGCCGATCCGGCGCATCCGGTCGTCCTCGGGGGCAACATCGGGATACCGCTGATCGAGCGATTGCCGGACTTGACGTCCGAGCACCGGGTCGTGGACGAGCTCTCCGAGCTGCAGCTCCCGACCCTCTCGCGCGGCACGACGGTGGCGGTCTACACGAATGTCACGGTCGACCACCTCGATCGACACGGCAGCCTGGAAGCGTACCGGGCGGTCAAGCGTCGCCTGGCCGAGCTCGTCTCGCCCGAGGGCGCGCTCGTGCTCAATGCCGAAGATCCGATCGTCGCGCCATACGCCGATCTGCGGACGGCCCCGGTGCTCTTCTACCGCCGCGACTGGCCGCTCCCCGGCAATGGCGGGGGTCTCGGCATCGTGGAGGGCTGGATCGTGGCCGCGGGGGTGGAGAAGCTCGAGCTGGCCGGCGGGGGCCGCGCGACCAGCGGTTCGGACGGGCGAATCATGCCCGTGGCGGAGCTCCGGATCCCCGGTGCGCACAACGTCTCGAATGCCCTCGCGGCCATCGCGTCCGCACTCCTGTTCGGCGTCGCACCCGAGGCCATCCGCCGCGCCGCCGCCGCATTCGAGGGCGTGGAGCACCGGCTCGAAGCCGTCGCCGTCATCGACGGTGTCCGCTTCATCAACGATTCGCAGGGGACGCAGCCAGATGCCGTGGCGGCCGCGCTGCATGCCTTCGAGCCGCCGATCGTCCTGATCGCCGGGGGGCGCGCGAAAGGGCTCGATGTCGACACGCTGGCGCCGGTGGTCGCGGAGCGGGCTGTCGCCGCGGTCTTGATCGGCGAGAGCGGACCGGACCTCGAGTCGAGCTTCCGGGCCGCGGGCCTGGCGCGGACAGAGCGGGCACAGGATCTCGAGACGGCGGTGCGGCGCGCCGATTCGATCGCCCGCGAGACGCTCGGCAAGGCCCCGGACTCCGCCTCTCGCGGGTCGCCTGGTCTGGCCACGGTGCTGCTCAGCCCGGCTGCCGCCAGCTTTGACATGTTCGAGGACTACGCGGCACGCGGACGGGCATTCAAGGCGGCCGTCGCCGCGCTCAACGACGAACGCGCGAGAGGACGAGAGCGATGAACTTGGCCGTCTCAGTCCCGCGACTCGGATCGCGCGGCGGCGACACCGCAGGCTCGGGCCAGCCGGCGACGATGGTCAATCGGACGCCCGTCAAGAGCCGTCCCGGTGCGGTCCGCCGCGAACGCCACGGGGCGGATTACGTGATCCTCGTCGTGGTCATGGCCCTGACCGCGCTCGGGATCCTGATGGTCTACTCGTCGTCGGCGATGAAGGGCTACCTGTCCCAGGACGCCGACACCTTCGCCACCGTCGGTCCGCAGATCCAGTGGGCGCTCCTGGGACTCGTGGCGATGGGCGTCATGATGCGCGTCGACTACCGCTGGCTGCGGGTGGCCTCCATCCCGTTCTACCTGTTCGCGATCGTGCTCCTCGTGCTCGTGTTCGTGCCGCAGTTCAACATCGTCGTCGGCGGGTCGGCGCGCTGGCTCAAGCTCGGGCCGCTCCCGGCGATCCATCCGGCCGAGATCGCAAAGCTGGCGATGGTCATCTACCTCGCCCACTGGTTCGCGGGACGCGGCCGCGGGATCCGAGGGTTCTGGGCCGGGACCGTGCCGTTCCTGATCATCGTGGCCCCGGTCATCGCCCTCGTCTTCAAGGAGCCGGACCTGGGCACGACCGGGGTCCTGACGATGACCGCGTTCACGATGTTCTTCGTGGCCGGCGCGAACCTGTTCCATCTTGCGACGATGGCTTCGGGGGCGGCCATCGCCATGATCGTGGTCGGACTGCGGGGTTACCAGCTCGAGCGCATCCGGACCTGGCAGAACCCCTGGCTGGACCCGCTCGGCGAAGGGTTCCATACCGTCCAGGGCCTGCTCGCGTTGGGTGTCGGCGGGATCCTGGGGACCGGCCTGGGCGCGAGCAAAGTGTTCGTCCCCAATGCCTTCAACGACTTCATCTTCGCCGAGATTGGCCAGGAGTTCGGCCTCATCGGCTCGGTTGTCGTCATCGGTCTGTTCATGATCCTGGCGTACTCTGGCGTCCGGGTGGCCCTCGCGGCGCCCGACACCTTTGGCGCCCTGCTGGCGGCCGGCATCACCGCCTGGCTCTGCCTGCAGGCCTTCCTCAACATCGGGGTCGTCGTCGCGCTGCTGCCGATCACCGGGATCACGCTGCCGTTCATCAGCGCCGGCGGCTCATCGCTCATCATCAGCTTTGCCGCGGTCGGGATCCTGCTGTCGATCTCGCGCGAGACCGTGGAGAAGGGGACATGGAACGACGATGCGACTGTTGATCGCCGGCGGCGGGACGGGCGGACACATCTACCCGGCACTCGCCGTCGCGCGGTCGCTCCGCGAGCGTCCTGACCCGCCCGAGCTGCGCTGGATCGGGGGCCATCGCGGGCTCGAGGCGACCCTGGTCCCGGCCGCCGGTATCCCGTTCCGGCGGCTTGCCGCGCGCTCGCTGCGGACGACGGCTGCGGACGTGCACGCGATCCTCGATCCGATCCGGCTTTTCGTGTCGGTCCCGCAGGCCGCGGCCGCGCTTGCCCGCGAGCGACCGAACGCCATCTTCACGACCGGTGGGTATGTCGCGGTGCCGGTGCTCCTGGCCGCGGCGGCGATGCGGATCCCGGTCGTGCTGTGGGACGGCAACGTCATCCCCGGTCGGGCGGTCCGCATCACGGCGAGGCTTGCCACGACGATCGCCGTGTCCTTCGAGTCGACGTGCCGGGCGCTCGCTCCGGCCGCTGCCGGGCCGTGTTTTGTCACCGGGACGCCGATCCGCAACGTCGAGGCGATCGACCGGGAATCGGCCCGGGCGCGCCTCGGGATCGCACCGGGCGAGCGCGTCCTGCTGATCTTTGGTGGATCGCAGACGGTTGTCCGGTTCAACGCCGCTGTCGCGGAGGCCCTGCCCCGGCTGGTGGAGCGCGTGTCCGTGATCCACGTCACGGGGGACGATGGCTATCCGGGGGCCCTGGCCGGGCGCGAGTCGCTGCCCGAGCGTGTCCGTGGACGGTATCGACCGTACCCGTTTCTTCGCGACGAGATGCTGTCCGTCCTGGCGGCCGCTGACCTGGTGGTCGGGCGCGCCGGATCGTCCACGCTTGCCGAGGTGACGGCACTCGGGCTCCCGATTGTCGTCGTGCCGTACCCGCATGCTGCGGGCCATCAGCGCGCCAACGCGACGAGCCTCGTCGACGCCGGAGCAGCGCGCCTGGTCGACGACGCGTCCTTTGACGCGGCTGCGCTGCTCGAGGCTGCCGGCTTGCTCGACGATCCCGCCGCGCACGCCGCGATGTCGGCCGCGGCGCGTTCCCTCGGACGACCCGGCGCGGCGGCCGCGGTCGCGGAGCTCGTGCTCGCGGCCGCTGACAATCGCCCGCCGCCCGACGCCGAGCGGATCGAGCGTCTCGCCAGGGGCGGCGGCACGTGACCGTCGTGTTCGATCCCGTGGCGACCGGAACGGACATCCAGCGGAGGATCGGTGTCAAGACGTCGCGCGACGAACCGCTCGCACGGTTCACCACGATGCGCGTCGGTGGGCCGGCGGATCTGTTCGCGACCGCGCACAACGCGTTCGAGCTTCGCGCTCTTGTCCGGTTCGCGCGCGCGCGCGCGATGCCCCACCTGATCCTTGGCCGCGGGAGCGACGTTGTCATCTCGGACAAGGGTGTCCGCGGCCTCGTCATCCAGGTCAGGGCGGAGGGCTCGAGGATCGAGGGCGAACGGTATGTCGCCGAGTCCGGCGTCCAGATGGCACGCGCCGCGACGGAGGCGCAACGCGCCGGCCTCACCGGGCTCGAGTTCGGGTTGGCCATCCCGGGGACGGTCGGCGGTGCGGTCTGGGCAAATGCGGGCGCACACGACAGCGACGTGGCAACGATCCTCGAGGGGGCGAGGATCCTGACCGCGGACGGCACGGAGGTCGTGCTCGCCGTCGGCGAGCTCGGATTCGCATACCGGGACAGTCGGTTCAAGCACGTCCCTGCCGGGTCGGCGGGGGAGCTGATCCTCGAGGCCACGTTTCGCCTCTCGCCTGCCGAACCTGCGACGATCAAGGCGCGGTTGGACGAGATCCGCCGGTGGCGTCAGGCACATCAGCCGATCGGCCTGCCATCCGCGGGCAGCGTCTTTCGGAACCCGGAGGGAAACTCGGCCGGGCGTCTGATCGAGGACGCCGGGCTCAAGGGGCTGCGGATCGGGGGGGCGGTCGTGTCCGAGAAACACGCCAATTTCATCGTCAACGACAAGAAGGGCACGGCCTCCGACGTGCGTCGGCTCGCCGAGCGAGTACGCGACGAGGTGGCGGCCCGCCACGGCGTGGACCTGGCGTTCGAGATCGAGTTCGTCGGCGACTGGGCTGGCTGGGAGGTCGACCGATCATGATGGCCGCGCGGCGGGTCACGTCGTGACGACGCTCCCGCCCATCGTCGTTCTGCTGGGTGGTCCCTCGGCGGAGCACGACGTCTCGATCGTGTCGGGCATGGCCATCGGAGCCGCCCTGGCGGGTCGCGGGCACACGGTCGAGCAGGTGCTCATCGGTTTGGACGGCGCCTGGTGGTGGCTGCCCCCAGCTCACCGGCGCGACGATCGCCCCGCCGCGGACTACGACGATCCGAAAACCCTTGGCGCAGACGGGCCCCGAACCGTCGGTTCGGCCATCGACCGGATTGCCGGCATGCGCCCCACGCCGGTCGTGGCGATCGCGCTGCACGGGCCGTTCGGTGAGGACGGGACGGTACAGGCGCTGCTCGAGGCAGCCGGCGTGGCATACACCGGTTCCGGTGTGGCCGCCTCGGCGCTCGGTATGGACAAGGCGCTGTTCAAGCGGCTGTGCCGCGGGCTCGGCCTGCCACTGGCCGACTGGCGCGAGATCCGGGCAGACCGCTGGCGGCGTGACACCCGCGCGGTTCGCCTCGAACTGGAGGCGTTCGCCGCTGGCGCGGGCGACCCGCGCTTGATGATCAAGCCGGCGCGCCTCGGCAGCTCGGTCGGCATGACCCTGGTCCATGATCCGTCCGAGCTCGATGCGGCCCTCGAGCTCGCCTTCCGGTACGACACGCTCGCCCTCGCAGAGACGTATCTCGCGGGCGCCCGCGACCTGGAGGTGTCGGTGCTCGGCAACGATCCGGCGGCGCTCGAACTGTTTGGCCCAGGCGAGATCATCGCCGGACACGAGTTCCACGACTATGCCGCGAAGTACACGCCGGGCCTGTCGGAGACGTCGACCCGGGCCGAGGTGACGGATCGCCAGCGCGCCACCATCCTCAAGATCGCCCGGGACGCCTACCGGGCCGTCGGCGCCGAAGGGTTCGCGCGCATCGACTTCCTGGTCGTCGGCGACGAGATCTATCTGTCCGAGATCAACACGATCCCGGGCTTCACGCCGATCAGTCTCTTTCCGACACTACCGGCCGAGGGCGGTCACTCGTTCGACGCGGTGTGCGAATGGGTCGTCCGTCTGGCGATCGAGCGACATGACGCGCGCGCCATCGGCCGATTGAGCTACGCGGACCTGCCGCGATGACCAGCGGCCCGGTCGCGAGGCGGACCCGGCCGCCCGCCCCGACGCGGCGAACGCGACCGGTCCGGCGGGCTTCCGCCAGGCTGTCAGCGGCGCGCGCCGGCGCGGCCCTGGCGATGCTGGCGTCGGCAAGCGCGATCTACGGCGTGGGTGCGTCCCCGGCCTTCGAGTACCGCAGCATCGACGTCCGAGGCGCCGTGTTCACCGACCCCGCTGCCGCCGAGGAAGCCGTCGCCGACGCGCTGGGCCAAAATCTGTTCCGGCTGTCGACGGCGCCGCTCGAGGCGGCGCTCGAGACGTTGCCCACGGTGGGGCGGGCGACCGTGGGCGTCCAGCTGCCGGGTACGCTCGTCGTGAACCTCAGCGAGCGGGTGCCTGTGCTGATCTGGCGGGTGGGCGCCCGGCGCTACCTCACCGACGGCGATGGCCAGCTGTTCGGGCGGCTCGGCGCTGGCGCCCCGCCGGCAGCCGCGGACCTGCCCGTGATCGATGACCGACGAGCGGCGTCGGCCGGGTTGTCGGTCGGGCTCCGGCTCGATCCGCAGGACATGGACGCTGCCACGCGGCTCGCCTCGCTCGTCCCCGCGGATGTCGGCAGTGCGGCCGAGTCGCTGTCGGTCCGGATCACCGACGAGCACGGTTTCGTGGTCCGCGCCGATCCCCAGGCCTGGCTCGCCATCTTTGGCTACTACACCCCGAGCCTGCGGACGCCTGAGCTGATCCCGGGTCAGGTCCGCCTCCTGCGCAGCCTGCTCATCGGCCGCGAGCCGCTCATCGCGCGGGTCATCCTCGCATCGGAGACCGATGGCACCTACATTCCGAAGCCGACACCCACGCCGATCCCGTCGCCGAGTCCGGCCGGGTGAGCGGGCCTCGGGTTGCCCCGCTCCGTCGCGGTCGAGTAGCCTTGCTCAAATCACCGGAACGAGGGCGACCACCACTTGCTGTTACCGCTGCTCGGGCTCCTCGTGGGCGTCCTGGCCGGTCTCGTCCTCAACGTCAACGTCAGCTTCGAGTTCAGTCGATACTCGGCCGTGGCGATCCTCGCCGCGCTCGATTCGGTCCTCGGTGCGGTTCGCGCGGAGCTCGACGGGGTCTACGACAATCGGATCTTCATCAGCGGGTTCCTCGTCATTGCCATCGTCGCCGTTCTCCTGACGTTCATCGGCGATCGCCTTGGCCTGGACCTGTACCTGGTGGCACTCATCACGTTCGGCCTGCGCATCTTCAATAACGTGGCACTCATCCGGCGCCACTTCCTGTAGGCCCGGCACACGGATCGGAGACGATTGACACGGTGGAACGAGAAGCGGTCCTCGTCGGTATCGACGTCGGCACGAGCAAGGTCTGTGCGCTCATCGGCGAGGTGAGCCGCGACGGGCGGCTGACGATCATGGGTCACGGGACCGTGCCCGCCTCAGGGCTCAAGAAGGGCGTCGTGATCAACATCGACCAGACCGTGCGCTCCATCGCCGACGCCGTCGAACGCGCCGAGCGGCTGTCGGGCTGGAAGATCGATCGCGCCTTCGTGGGCGTCGGTGGTCAGCACGTCGAGAGTCTCAACTCGCCGGGCCAGGTGGCGGTAACCGGCCACCAGCGGGAGGTCACCCGCGAGGATGTCAACCGCGCGATCGAGGTGGCCCGCGCCGTGTCGATCCCGTCCAACCGCGAGGTGCTCCACGTCGAACGCCGCGGGTTCACGGTCGACGGCCAGGAAGGGGTCAAGGACCCCCTCGGGATGAGCGCGCTGCGGCTCGAGGTGGAGACGCACATCGTCACCGCGTCCGCGACGGCGGTGCAGAACCTGTCCAAATGCGTGGCCGCGGCCGGGGTCAAGATCGACGAGCTCGTCGTCAACTCGCTCGCATCCGCGGACGCCGTGTTGACGGAGACCGAGAAGGAGCTCGGTGTCGGGGTCGCCGACGTTGGCGCCGGCACGATCGATCTCGCGCTCTTCCAGGACGGCTCGCCCTTCCATACCCGGGTGCTGCCGGTCGGCGGTGCCAACGTCACCAACGACGTGGCGATCGGGCTCAAGACGAGCCTTCAGGTGGCCGAGGAGCTCAAGGTCCGTCACGGGACGTGCGACCTGCGCTCGATCACCGATGACGAGGAGATCAGCGTGTCGGTCCTGGGCGAGGACGCCGGCCGGACCGTCAGCCGGCTCGAGGTCTGCCAGATCATCGAGGCCCGGATGCGCGAGACGTTCGAGCTGATGCGCAACGAGATCCGTGCCGCGGGCGTCGGGATGTTGCCCGCCGGGATCATTCTGACCGGTGGCGCCGCTCAGCTGTCCGGCGCAGCGGAGCTCGGTCGCGAGGTCCTCCAGATGCCGGTCCGCGTGGCCGCACCCGCCGGGATCGGCGGCCTCGTCGACACGTTGCTCAACCCGAGCTACTCGACGGCTGTTGGGCTTCTCCAGTGGGGCGCGGCGAGCCTGGGCGCCGGCGAACCGTTGCGCTACGAGTCTGCGCCGGCCCGCGGCGGTCTCGGCCGGCTCCGCGACGCCCTTCGGAGCATCTTCCCGTAGACACCCGCGAGCTGTCGGTCCGGACGGGGTCCGGACGCGGGTTGACGGACCTCACGACCGAATGCGCCGCGTTCCTCCGCGACGCCGGCGCACAGGACGGGCTGCTGTCGATCTTCGTGCCGCATGCCACCGCAGGGCTGGTGGTCGTCGAGATCGGCGCGGGGTCCGATGCGGACCTGCTCGCAGCGTTGGACCGACTCCTGCCGCGCGAGGAAGCGCGGTATCGCCATCGCCACGGGTCAGCTGGGCATGGCGCGGACCACGTGCTGCCGCTGCTGGCCCCGCCGTCGCTGACGGTCCCGGTCGTGGACGGGCGACTGGCGCTGGGCACGTGGCAGTCGATCTGCCTACTCGACCCGAACGCCGACAACGCTGTCCGGACGGTCCGTCTGAGCTTCCTCGCCGGCTGACCTGAACCGACCAGCACGGCCGCCCCCGACCGCCGGTTCGGTCGTCCGGCGCCCGAACCGACGGTGCCCGGATGCACCGGCGGTCGCGCAGCTCGTGGCTGTGTCTCGACGTCTGCGTGTCCGCGCTGCCGGTCGGGGGGTATACTCCGCGGAACCCGCCCGGTCCCGAGCCGGGACGAGCGCCGACCGAGTCCAGACGAACCGTCCCACGTCGTCGACCATGACCCTTCACGGGTCGCCGGAGGAGAGATCCGATGCCGCTGCGTTCTGATTCCGAGAACTTCGCGCTGATCCGGGTCATCGGTGTCGGAGGCGGAGGCAGCAACGCGGTCAACCGGATGATCCGGGCCGAGATGATGGGCGTCGAGTTCATCGCCTGCAACACCGACGCCCAGGCCCTCCTCCAGGCGGACGCTCCGCACAAGATCCGGATCGGCGACAAGATCACCCGCGGTCTGGGCGCCGGTGGCGACTCGACGATCGGCCAGCGCGCGGCCGAGGAGGACTCGGAGAAGATCAGCCAGGCGCTCGTCGATTCGGACATGGTGTTCATCACGGCCGGGCTCGGCGGCGGGACGGGCTCGGGAGCCGCACCGGTCGTCGCCCAGATCGCCAAGGAAGGCGGAGCGCTGACGATCGGCGTCGTGACCAAGCCGTTCTCGTTCGAGGGCGCTCGCCGCAAGCTCATTGCCGAGCGCGCGGCCGAGGAGCTCAAGGCGCAGGTCGACACGTTGATCACCGTGCCCAACGACAGGCTCAAGGACGTCGTCCAGAAGAACACGAGCATCCTCGACGCGTTCCGCGTCGTCGACGACGTACTCCGCCAGGGGGTCCAGGGGATCAGCGATATCATCACGATGCCGGGCCTCATCAATCTCGACTTCGCCGACGTCCGCGCGATCATGAAGGACGCCGGCTCCGCGTTGATGGGGATCGGCCGCGCGTCGGGAGAGAACCGCGCGGTGGAGGCGGCCCGCCAGGCGATCGCCAGCCCGCTTCTCGAGGTCGACATCGCAGGTGCCCAGGGCATCCTGTTCAACATCACCGGCTCGTCCAGCCTGAGCCTGTACGAGGTGACCGAGGCGGCGGAAGAGATTCGCGCCGCCGCCGACCCGGAGGCCAATATCATCTTCGGCACGAGCTTCAACGAACGGCTCGGCGACGAGGTTATGATCACGGTCATCGCGACCGGGTTTGACGGTGGCCGCAAGAAGCAGACCGCACGACACGAGGCGACCGGTGTCATGGACGCGGCCGCGACGGCTCGCCCGACGCGGGAACGCGATTTCCTCGAGGAGCTCCAGCGCCAGCGCGACGAGGTTGCCGACGGCGGCGGATACAACCTGCCGCGGCAGGACGAGGAGACGGCCGCGGTGGCCGTTCCGCGCGTCGAGCGATCGGTCGGCGAGCCGGCCCGGCGGGCCGCACCGGCCTACGACGCCGACGACCTCGAGATCCCGAGCTTCCTCCGCCGCAAGTGACCCGGGCCGGCAGCCGGCCGGCCGTGCCCAGATGACCCAAGGCTCGTCCGGCGATCGGATCGCCGCCTACCGAGCCGCCCGCGACGCGGTCCTCGCGCGGATAGCGGGCGCGTGCGAACGGTCGGGTCGGGACCCTGCCGACGTGACCCTGGTCGCGGTATCGAAGACCGTGGCCCCGGATCGTCTCCGTGCGGCCGTCGCGGCCGGGCTCACGCTGCTCGGCGAGAACCGGGTCCAGGAGGGGATGGCCAAAGCCCCGGAGGTCGCGGGCGCGCGCTGGCACCTTGTCGGGCCGCTGCAGGCCAACAAGGCGCGCAAGGCGCTGGGTGTCTTCGAGTGCATCCAATCGGTCGACTCGGTCGGGCTGGCCGAACGGCTCGACCGGCTGGCCGGCGAGCTCCAGCCGACTGTTCGCTATCCGATCCTGGTCCAGGTCAACGTCGACGACGATCCGGCAAAGGCGGGCATCCAGCCCGCATTCCTGGCTGTGGCGATCGACTTGATCGGGGAGCTCGGGAACATCGAGATCCGGGGCCTGATGACGATCGGCCGCCTTGTCCAGGAGCCGGCAGCGGCCCGAACGACATTCCGGCGGCTCCGCGAGCTATCCGAAGGACTCCGGGCGACGGGTGCCAGGATCGGCGCGGACCTGTCCATGGGGATGAGCGACGACTTCGAGATCGCGATCGAGGAGGGTGCCACGATCGTCCGTGTCGGCCGCGCCCTCTTTGGCGAGCGGCCGCACGACCACGGCGGGTCGGCGCGACGCTGACGCGGCGCGTGGTTGCCGGGGCGGATCAGGCTGGTAAACTCGCCGCCGTGGCGTTCATCCTCAACTTCTTCCAGTTCCTGATCATCACCCTGTGGGCCCTGGTGCTCGGCCGGATGTTGATGTCCTGGGTCGATCCGACGGGTCGGAACCAGGTGTCGGCCTTCCTCATCCAGGCGACCGAGCCGATGCTCGCGCCGGTGAGGCGGATGCTGCCGCAGACCGGCATGATCGACTGGTCGGGATTCATCGTCCTGATCGTGCTCGGATTCCTGATGCGCGCCCTGTGAGGCGGTCGCGCCGGAGGTGATCGTTGCCGCCGGCCGGGCCTGCGCTATGATCCTCGCCTGGGGCGATTGGCTCAGTGGTTAGAGCACACGGTTCACATCCGTGGGGTCACTGGTTCGAATCCAGTATCGCCCACCACCTTCCCTTCGGCGGACCCAGGTCGCGCGCGGACACGCGCGCGATGACGGTCAATAGGTCGGGATGACCACCACGTACCGGCCGACAAGCTCGCCCACGCTGGTCGGCTGAAAGAACCTGGCGAGCGTCCGCGCCGACATTCGGCTGTTGGGTCGGGGATCGTAGCCACCCGACTGCTTGACGGGATACAGCGGACCACTGACGCGGACGGCCGTGATCTGCGCACGCCTGTCCTTTCGAGGGTCCGTCCGGCTCTCGAACCCGTGGAGCACCCAGGCATGCTTGCCCTCCATGACCAGGATGCCGGCCGGTCGGCCGGTCTGGCGCATGGCCGTGGCCGCGACCCGGAGCGCCCTGGCGGCCGTCGTGGCGCCGACGGCTCGGTAGCGACCGGCCCCGTAGTGCCGTAGCGCCGCGATCCAGCCCGTCACGTCCGTCCCGCCCTCTTCGCCATACGGGCCGTTGTCCCAGCGCTGGGCGTACGCGATCATCCGGGCCTGGGTGGCTCGGCTCCGATCCGTCCGATGGCGGACGATATTGACCATCATCTGGACGGAGGCCGCGACGCACCACTTGAACGTCTTCTGTGTCACGAACGTCCTGGCGCGGAAGAGGTTGAGCTTGCCGGACCAGGCCGGAGCGGCCGGCTTGGCCTCGGCGACGGGGATCGGTGGCTGGATGCGGTATGGCTCACTCGTCGTCGTGGAGCGGTAGCCGACCTTGTCGAGCAGCTCGAGGCTGACACGCAGGCAACCACTCGACGGCGGCGTCCCGAGCGAGATCGAGCCCTTCTCGTAATCACCTGGCCCAAGGGGGAACCCGCCAGCAGGTGCGAACTCGCCACAGCCGGTCTCCGTCGCGGTGGCAATCTCGATCCGGACCATCCGTTCCACGATGCCCGATCCCGCGCCGTCGGTGTCGCTCCAGCGCAGCGTGATCGCCCCGAGCTCGACCTTCAACGGATCGAGCCTGGCGCTCGGCGGACCGGCATCGACAACCCGGGACGCGGCCCCGAGGGACAGACCCGGTCGCAGGAGCGGCGCCGCCACGGGGTTGAGCGTGACGGGCCCGATCGTTTCGGGCTCGTCGGGGAGCGGACCTTCGGCGGCGCTCCATTGCGCGATGGGAACTCCCCGGCTCACCACGGGACTCGGTGGGCGCTCGTCGCTCGATCCCGCGACGGCCAGGGGCGCCGAGGTGCCGGCCAGGGCGACCATGAGGAGCAGAGCTGCCGGGTGTTGGAGACGCGCACGCCACAGGGCACGCTTGAGGCGCAGGGGCATCATCGGATGGTCGCAGAGGGGACTCGGTGCGCCTATCCACCGGTAGAACCAAAGGCATGGGCCTTCTGGGGTACCGGCGCGGGGGCCGAATGGGCCCGCCGCTCGTCTCCGACGGCCATGATGGATGGGCACGGCCGGCGGCGCCTACCTGATCTGGCGACACGCGTCACGGTCGCCAGCGGTCGCGCGTCAGACAGGTAACACGACGCCAGGTAACACGACGCCAGGTAACACGCCGCTTGCTCCTCCGCGAATGAAGCCCTCGGTCCTCCCCCGAGGGCTTCTTCGTCCGCGGAGACGGCCTCGCTCGGACGGGCGGATGGCTCCGGCCGATGGCTCCGATGCAACCGTGAGGCGCAGGATTGCGACATGTGAGCGTGGCGGACCCCGGAATCCGGCAGGGATCGTCGTTTCCGGAACTGACGACGAGGAAGATATCGGAGATTCGCGCCTGAGACGGGCCTGCGCGGAGGCGGGCCTGATGGGCGACGGGCCTGCGCGGAGGCGGGCCTGAGGGGCGGCGGGCCTGCGCGGAGGCGGGCCTGAGGGGCGGCGGGCCTGCCGCCGCGCCCCGGTCAGCTCTCCGTCGCGAGTCGACGAAGGACTGCTGGCAGGATCCCGCCCGAGCGGTAGTACTCGACGTCGATCGGCCCGTCCAGTCGGGCAATCGCCTCGAACCGACGCGTCGATCCGTCGCCGCCCGTGACGGGGTCGCCCGAGGCATAGACCGTGACCCGCTGGTGCGGGGCCAGTCCGGCCTCGAGCCCGGTGACCGAGAATGTCTCACGGCCGGAAAGACCGAGGGTCACCGCCGTATCGCCGGGTCGGAACTGGAGCGGCAGGATGCCCATCCCGACGAGATTGGAACGATGGATCCGCTCGTAGCTCTCGGCGAGCACGAACCGCACGCCGAGCAGGGCCGGTCCCTTGGCCGCCCAGTCGCGGGAGGACCCGGATCCGTATTCACGACCCGCCAGGATGGCGAGCGGGACGCCCTCCGCCCCGTAGCGCATAGCGACGTCGTAGATGAACCCCTCCTCGCCGTCTGGGAGGTGAACCGTGTACGGGCCCTCCTTGCCGTCGACCAGGCGGTTGCGCAGGGGGATGTTGCCAAACGTGCCGCGGACGAGGACCTCGTGGTGGCCGCGCCGGGCGCCGTACGAGTTGAATTCGAGGGGTGTGACGCCGTGCTCCTGGAGCCACCGCCCGGCCGGCGACCACGGCGCGATGGAGCCGGCGGGCGAGATGTGATCGGTCGTCACCGAATCACCGAGCACCGCGAGCACCCGCGCCCCGGAGATGTCCCTGACGGGCTGCGGCGTCAGGGTCATCCCCTCGAAGAACGGCGGCTTGGCAATGTAGCTCGAGTCATCGAGCCACTCGTACCTGTCGCCCGACGGGATCGGCAACGCGCGCCAGCGGTCGTCGCCGTCGAAGACGGTCGCATACGTTCGGCGGAACAGCTCGGGATCGATCGAATCGGCGATCGCTGCACGGATCTCGCCGGGCTCAGGCCAGATGTCGGCGAGGAACACGGGGGCACCATCTGTGTCGTTCCCGAGCGGATCGGTCGTCAGGTCGATGTCGACGCGTCCAGCGAGGGCAAACGCCACGACAAGGGGCGGTGAGGCAAGGTAGCTCGCGCGCGCGAGCGGGTGGATCCGACCCTCGAAATTTCGATTGCCCGACAGGACGGCCGCCACCACGAGATCGTTGGCCTCGACCGCAGAGGCGACCGCGTCGTCGAGGGGTCCGGAGTTGCCGATGCAGGTCGTGCACCCGTAACCGGCGAGCGAGAACCCGAGGTTTTCGAGCGGCGTCATCAGGCCGGCCGCCTCGAGATAGCCAGTCACGGCCCTGGAGCCCGGGGCAAGCGACGTCTTGACGGTCGGGCCGACACGGAGCCCCCGGGCGACGGCGTTCCGGGCCAGCAACCCGGCGCCGATCATGACGGTCGGGTTGGACGTGTTGGTGCACGACGTGATCGCGGCGATGGCGACCGAGCCCGTGCGCACGGTCGTGCGTTGACCGTCGATCTCGATCTCGATCGGGCGATAGGATCGCTCGTCAACGATGCGGCCGCCAGCCACCGGGTCGACCGGCGGCGCGGGCGCGTCAACGGCCTCGGCGGTCGCGAAGGACGGCGCATCGCTGGCGGGGAACGACGCCGCCGAGGTCTCCTCGACGGAGCCGTTGCCCTCGATGGGGTCCTCGCCGGTGAGGTTGCTGATCGAGCCGTCCAGCCCGCTTGGAAAGTTGGTCCGGAAGTTGTCGCGGAGGGCGTCGAGTGGGACGCGGTCCTGTGGGCGGCGCGGCCCCGCGACCGACGGAACAACGGTCGTGAGATCGAGTTCGAGAACCTCATCGAAGTCCGGCCCGTTGCCGGGCAGGCGCCACAGCCCCTGCTCCCTGGCGTACCGCTCGACGAGCTCGATCCGCTCCGCCGATCGCCCGGTGAGTCGCAGATAGGTCAACGTCTCGTCGTCGATCGGGAACAACGTCGCCGTGGCCCCAAACTCGGGGCTCATGTTGCTGATCGTGGCCCGATCGGCGAGCGACAGCCCCGCAAGCCCGTCCCCGGCGAACTCCACGAACGATCCGACGACGCCGTGGCTCCGCAGCATCTCGGTCACGACAAGGACCAGGTCCGTGGCCGTGGATCCCCCTGGCAACGTTCCCGCCAGCCGGACGCCAACGACGTGCGGCATCGGCTGGTAGAGCGGCTGGCCGAGGAGCACGGCCTCGGCCTCGATCCCGCCCACCCCAAATCCGAGGACGCCGAGTCCGTTGATCATCGTCGTGTGGGAATCGGTGCCGACCAGGGTGTCCGGGAATGCGACCGGCCCGTCGCCGTCATCGCGATCGGTCACCACGGTGGCCAGGAATTCGAGGTTGACCTGGTGGACGATGCCGGTCCCCGGCGGCACGACGCGGAGGTCGCGGAACGCGGTCTGCGCCCAGCGCAGGAGCTGATACCGCTCCCCGTTTCGCTCGTACTCGCGGCCGACGTTGAACGCGAACGCCGCCGCCGTACCGAACTGGTCGACCTGGACGGAGTGGTCGATGACGAGGTCCGCTGGAACGAGCGGGTTGACCTTGGCCGGATCGCCGCCGAGTTCGGCCATCGCATCGCGCATGACCGCGAGGTCGACGACCGCCGGAACGCCGGTGAAGTCCTGGAGGACCACCCGCGCGGGCATGAACGGGACGTCGGCCTCGGCCGTCACGGCAGGGCGCCAGGCGCTCAGCCGCTCGACGTCGTCGACCGTGACCACGCCGCCGCCGGCATGCCGGAGCACGTTCTCCAAGAGGATCTTGACCGTGATCGGTGCGCGGTCGAGGTCGATCCGGTCGCCAAGGGCCGAAAGGCGATAGTAGTCGGGCAACGTTGGGCCGAGCGATGCCCGGGCGCCGAAGGGGTCGATCCGTGACAACGTTGGCGTCCCTCGTTCGCTCGCTACACTCGATGGAATGCAAGCGTACCGCGACGGGCGCCATCGGCGATGGGGCACGCCTTGAAGGCCTGGGGCGACCTGCCGCGGGATGCCGATCGGGCGGCCACAGAAGCCGAACTGGCGGCCGCCGGGATCGACCTCCACCCGACCCCGCCCGCGGGACACCGGCAGGAGGAGCATGGCGAGCCCGGACACGTGCACCCACATCAGCAGTCGGGGCCGGGTGCGCCGCCGGTCATCGGGATCGTCGGCGCGGGCGCGGTCGGGACGGCGCTGGGCGTGGCCCTGTCGCGGGCCGGATGGCCGATCCACGCGGTGGCGAGCCGAGACCCGGGCAGGCGCGAGCACTTCCGCTCGCTCGTCGAGGTCACCCGGGCGTTCATCGACCCCGAGCCCCTCGTCGAGGAGGTCGAGCTGATCATCCTGGCCGTGCCTGACGACGTCGTCTCGCCGCTTGCCGGCACGCTCCGGATGTACAGCGGGCAGGCCATGATCCACACGAGCGGTGCCCTGGGGGCGGAGGCCTTGAGACCCGCCATGGCCGCGGGCACGCAGATCGGCTCATTTCATCCCCTGGTCTCGTTCGCGGACACCGAGCGGGCGGTCGAGGCGCTTCACGGAGCGACGATCGCGATCGAAGCCGACGATCAGCTTGCGACGATGCTCGCCGCGATGGCCGAGGCGCTCGGTGCGACCCCGGTCCGGCTGGCGCCGGGGGCGAAGGGGGCGTACCACGCCGCCGCGGTCCTGGCCGCGGGTGGGTTCGTGGCGCTGCTCGACGCCATCGCCGAGCTCGGGCGGGTCGCCGGGCTTGACGAGGCCGGCTCGCTCGCCGTCTACGGCCGGCTGATCGAGGGCACCCTCGGCAACGCCCGCGCGCTGGGCATCGCAAATGCCCTGACCGGGCCGATCACCCGCGGTGACATCGGAACGCTCCGGGCAAATCTCGACGCCGTGCACATGCTGGCACCCCGCGCGATGGACCTGTACGTCGCCGCCGCCCGCCGCGAGATCGCGCTGGCCGAGGACCGTGGTTCGCTCACACCGGAGCTCGTGCAACGAATGGTGCAGGCGATCGACGATGCAGTTGCGCCGGGCGACTGAACGGGTACCATTGGGCCTCATGGAGCACAGCATCGCCGCCAAGTACGCGGCCCGTCCGGCGGCGCGGTTCGTGCGTCCTTCGACCCGGGTCCGGGAGCGCCGACTTGGCCTCCGACCCGGCTCCTTTCGTGCGCCGGGCATGCAGGCGACGGTCCTGCACGGCCCGGATGTCGCCCCGTTGACTCGCCTCCGCGCCGGCTGGCGTTCGATCCAGCCCGCTCGCTCGAACCATCAGCGAGGCGGTCGGCCTGGTCCACGTGTCGTCATGCACTGGGCCCGCTCCGGTCGAACCGGGGCCGGGCATCCCCGCCCGGGCGCCGCGTCGGCGCCGTGGCCCGCCTGAGGTCCGTCACCGCCACGTCCGCCGGCGGGATCGTCGTCCGCCACCATTCGGGACGTGCGTGGATCGTCGTCGGCAGCCGGCGTCGCGAGCGCGACGGCCGGACGTGGACCCTGCCAAAGGGCACGCCGATCCCGGGCGAGTCGCGCGAGGAGACGGCCCTGCGCGAGGTTGCCGAGGAGACCGGCCTCGCCGTCCGGATCACCGCAGCGCTCGACTCGATCGAATACTCGTTCGTGCAAGGCGGCCAGCGCATCCACAAGACCGTTCACTACTTCCTGATGGAGCCGGTCGGTGGCGATCTGTCCGGCCACGACCACGAATTCGAGCAGGTCCGCTGGGTCACGTTTGCCGAGGCGGGCTCGATGCTCACCTTCGAGACCGAGCGAGCGCTGGTCGCCCGGGCGGCCGGGATCGTCGGCGCGATGGACAGCCCGGCGGCGGGAGCACGCTCGGCCGAGGCGACCTCGTGACAGATGCGCTCCAGCCGACCGCCCACCTGACCCCACTGACCGACGCACACCGGGCCCTCGGTGCGCGGCTGATCGAGTTCGGTGGCTGGTTGATGCCGGTCCACTACCGCTCGATCATGGAGGAGCATCGCGCCGTCCGCGAACGCGTCGGGCTGTTCGACCTGTCGCACATGGGCGAGCTCTACGTCGAGGGTCCAGATGCCGGCGCCGCGCTCGCCGCCGCGCTGGTGAGCGATCCGCCGCGCCTGGCGGTCGGGCGCGCCCAGTACTCGATGATCTGTACGCCGGGCGGCGGGATCATGGACGACCTCATCGTCTATCGGCTCGCGGAAGCGCGCTACCTGGTGGTCGCCAACGCCGGCAACGCAGCACTCGTCTCGGACGCGCTGGCCGAGCGCCTGGTCAAGTTCAAGGCCGTGCTCGACGACCGCGCGCTGGCGACGGGGCTCCTTGCCATCCAGGGCCCGGGGGCGGTCGACGTCCTGGCGCCGCTGACCGACGTGGACCTGGGAGCCCTTCGCTATTACGCGGTGGCGGAAGGCAACGTCGCAGGGATCCCGGCCCTTGTTGCGCGCAC
>JBKKCW010000365.1:0-12450 GCA_046712485.1 Candidatus Limnocylindrales bacterium | reverse complement strand
CGACCCGGGCTGTGATCCACGCCCCGACCCCGGTCACCGCGCTCGACCCCCGGGCCGCGACCCCGGTCCGCGCCCCGCCACCCGTTCGCCGCGAACGCCACCGTTCCTTCTCGAATATGCGCCGGCGGACTCGGTGTCAAGCGCGAGGAGCTTGTTAGGCGTTCGGAGCGGTCCTCCCACGCTCAGCGCGCGCTGTTGGAGGAGCTGTTCAGCCAAGAAACCGGTCTTGGAGCCTTGAGCGTCTTGCACGCAGTCTCCGAATGACTAGCTGAGAGGGAACCAGGCCGAATCGGACCATCCGAGTCGCCCCATGCATTGGCGCGGCAGGACGCGGGGCGTGGCGCGGTCGGGGCGCGGTAGGGGCGGGGGCGCGGTAGGGGCGGGCGCGCAGTAGGGCCGGGGCGCGGCAGGGCGGAGCAAGGCGGCGCCGACACTGTCCACGATTCCGTGGCGGTACGTGCGACACCGTCGTGCAGCGGGGTGCGATCCGTCGTAGAGTCAGCGGTCTCGTGCGGCCCAGCAGGTTGGTCGTAGGGTCGGTGCTCATCGCCGCCCTCGCCCTGGTCGCGCTTCCGGGATTCGCCGGTTCACGGGTCCCCAGCCCGCTCGAACCCATCCCGGCCAGCGCATTCCAGCCGCTCTCGGTCCCGGCGAACAACGCGCGATCGACGGTCCAGATCGGTCCGCTCGACGCTGCCCATCAATCGGCGGGCGTCGTCTCCGCGGACGCCTCGTTCATCGAACCGGGCGAAGCGCCGCAAACCGGACCGACCTCCCGCGCTAGGCCCAACCAGCCCGAGAGCGACGCCGTCTCGCTGCAGAAGCCGCCCCGCTACGCGATCACCGGGATCGCGACCTTCTACGACCACGGCACGACGGCCATGCGCCTGCCACGTGGCACGGTCGTGATCATCTGTGGCGACGGCGGCTGCGTCGAGCGCGTGATCAACGACTACGGGCCGGTCAAGCCATCGCGCATCGTCGACCTGTATCGCCCGGACTTCTTCGACATCTGCGGCTGCCCGTGGTGGTCGGGCACGACAACGGTGACCGTCTCGGTCTACTGACCTCGCGCGACCCGGCGCGGTATCCTTGCGCCGACCCTTCGACCACGGTCCCGTGAGGCCGCCAGGCAGGCCCAGAGAGGCCGGGAAGGAGCGATGAGCGGCCGCCAGATCATGACCGCGGACGAGATCCGCAGGGCGACGACCCGCCTGTCACACGAGATCGTCGAGAAGCAGGCGGGGACGTCGGGCTTGGTCCTCATCGGCATCCAGCGCCGCGGCGTGCCGCTGGCGGGCCGGATCGCGGCGGCGATCCTCGAGCACGAAGGCGCCGCCATCCCGGTCGGCGCGCTGGACATCACGTTCTACCGTGACGATCTCTCGCTGATCGCCCAGCAGCCGGTGGTCAAGGGCACCGAGCTGCCGTCCGCGATCGACGGACGCACGATCGTGCTCGTCGACGACGTGCTGTACACCGGTCGGACGATCCGCGCCGCGATGGACGCCCTCGTCGATTTCGGGCGACCCCAGGCGATCCGTCTGGCGGTGCTTGTCGATCGAGGGCATCGCGAGCTTCCGATCCGTGCCGATCACGTCGGAAAGAACGTGCCGACATCGCGCGAGGAGATCGTCCGGGTCCGCCTCGAGGAGATCGACGGCGAGGACGAGGTCGAGATCGAGCGCCTCGTCGCGGTGTCTGCGGCGGCCGAGCCCGTCGGGTGAGCCCCGTGGTCGAGCCGGCTGGTGGATCGGCGGAGGTCCCATCGGTCGACGCGGCGCCGGAAAGCCAGGCGGTGGCGTGGCGCCATCGGCATCTCCTCGACGTCGACCGTCTGTCCGGCGCCGAGCTCGAGCTTGTCATGCGCACGACGGACGCGATGCGCGAGGTCCTGGCACGCCCGATCGCAAAGGTGCCGGCGTTGCGCGGTCGCCAGGTCACGATCCTGTTCTACGAGGCGTCGACGCGCACCCGGGTCTCCTTCGAGGTGGCCGCCAAGAACCTCTCGGCGGACGTTGTCAACATCGCGGCGGCGAGCTCGTCGGTCTCGAAGGGGGAGTCGCTCGTCGACACGGTGCGGACGGTGGAGGCGCTCGGGGCCGACATGCTCGTCATCCGGCACGCCGTGTCCGGCGCGCCGTACCTCGCGGCCGACATCTTTGGCGGGTCCGTGCTCAACGGCGGCGACGGCGCCCACGCCCATCCCACGCAGGCCCTGCTCGATCTCTACACGATCCGCGAGCGGCTGGGCGGCGGGCTGGCCGGACTGACAGGTCGCAAGGTCGCGATCCTTGGCGACATCCTCCACTCGCGCGTCGCGCACTCGAACATCTGGACGCTGACCGCGGCCGGCGCCGACCTTTGGCTGTGCGGGCCGCCGACGCTCTTGCGCGGGTTCGAGGGCTGGGCGCGGCGAGGCGCGGCTGGCGGGCGACGGTTCCACGTGACGAGCTCGGTAGAGGACGCGCTCCGCGACGCCGACGTGGTCATGGCCCTTCGCATCCAGCGCGAGCGGATGGCCGCCGGCCTGTTGCCCTCGCTCCGGGAATACGCGGCGCGCTACGGGTTGACCCGCGAACGCCTGGCGCTCGCGCGTCCGGGCGCCCTCGTGATGCATCCAGGCCCGATGAACGAGGGCGTCGAGATCGCCCCTGACGTCGCTGCCGGCGTCCAATCCGTCATCACCGACCAGGTCACCAACGGCGTCGCGGTCCGTATGGCCATCCTGTACCTGCTGGCCGGGACGCGGGCGTCCGCGTGAGCACGGCATCGGTCGACCTCGAGATCAGTCGCGCCTGGCTCGTGGACCCGGCGATCGGCCGCGAGGGCGCGGGCGAGATCGTCGTGCGCGGCGGCATCCTCGAGGCGGTCACGTGGCTCGGCGGCCCGGAGGCCGACGGGGTCGATCCCTCCGGCGTGGTCGTCGCCCCCGGCTTCATCGACCTCCACGCGCACCTTCGCGAACCGGGCAACGAGGACGCCGAGACGATCGCGACCGGTCTCGCCGCGGCTGCGCATGGCGGGTTCACGACGGTCTGCGCGATGCCAAACACCGAGCCGGCGCTCGACGAACCGGGCGTCCTTGCCCTGATACGCGCGGCGGCGGCCACGTCGGGCTCCCCGGTCGAGCTCCTCGCCCACGGCGCGATCACTGTTGGGCGGGCAGGGGAGCAGCTGGCGGCGCTCGGCGAGCTTGCCGACGCCGGGGTCGTCGGTTTCTCGGAAGACGGGCTGCCGACGAAGTCCGCGCCGATCCTCCGGGCCGCGCTGGCCTACGCCGGGGCTCTCGATCTGCCGATCGTGGAGCATGCCGAGGACACCACGCAGACCGACGGCGCCGAAGCAAACGACGGGTACATCTCGACCGTGCTCGGCCTTCGCGGCTGGCCGGTTGCCGCCGAGTCCGCGGCCGTCTCCCGGGCGATCGCCCTCCTCGTGGATGCCGGCACCGACGTCCCAATGGCTCGGCTCCACCTGACACACGTCTCGACCGAGGTCTCGCTCGAGCTGATCCGCCAGGCCAAGGCTCGCGGGTTCGCGGTGACCTGCGACGTGACACCCCATCACATCGCCCTCACCGACGAGTGGGTCGCCGGTGCTCGCCGCTGGGCGTGGGAGGCGGTCGACGGCAATGGCTCAGCGCGCGATCCGTGGGCCGACGATGCGCTTGCCGCGGCACCCTTCTCGACCGCGTTGCGGGTCAACCCGCCGCTCCGTTGCGCCGAGGACGCGCTTGCCTGTCTCGCCGCGTTGGTTGATGGCACGGCCGATGCCGTCGCGACGGACCACGCGCCACACCGCGAAGTCGACAAGGCGGTCGAATTTGGCGCGGCGGCCAACGGGATCAGTGGCATCGAGACGGCGCTTGGCGTGCTTCTGGCGGCCGTTGATGCCGGCCGCCTGCCACTGCTCCGTGCCGTGGAGGTGTTGACGACAGGCCCTGCCTTGGTCATCGGCGGTCGAATGCGACGCGCCTCGGTCGGACTCGTCGAGGGCCAGCCTGCGGACCTCGTCGTCTTCGATCGATCGGAACCCTGGACCGTGACGGCCGACGCACTGTTGTCGCGCGGCAAGAACACGCCGCTGCTGGGGATGGAGCTCCCTGGACGCGTGTTGATGACCCTGGCCGGTGGCCGGCTCGCCTACGAGGCGCCGGACGCCCGGTAGGAGCGCTGGCCCCGGGGTCCGCTTTGGAGCCCGCGGACCGCGAGCCAGCGGTCGTGTCGCGTACCCTTGGGCGATGCCGGCCACGTCCCTGAACAGCGATTACGAGCGGCGCGCTTTCTGGCAGGCGACGATGCCGGAGCTGCCGTCCAGGGCCGGTCGTCCCCTTCCGGATTCGGCAGACGTCGTTGTCGTTGGCGGGGGATACACGGGGATCAACGCCGCCCGTGAGCTGGCCCGGCGGGGCGTGGGGGTGACCCTCGTCGAAGCGCGCACACTCGGATATGGCGCTTCGACCCGCAACGGCGGCATCGTCCATCCGGGGTACAAGTGGGGTCCGCGAGAGCTCGTCGAGCGGTACGGGGCGGAGACGGGCCGGGCGCTCTACCAGGAGACGCTCGACGGCTACCAGACGGTCAAGCGCCTGATCGCCGAAGAATCGATCGAGTGTGACTTCCGAGAGTGTGGCCACCTCGAGCTTGCATTCGCGCCCTCGCACGTGCGCGGGCTCGAACATGCGAGGTCGAGCCTCGCGTCGATGGGCGTCGAAACAACGTTGATCGCGCGCGAGCGGATCCGCGACGAGATCGGATCCGATGCGTATTTCGGTGCCCTGGCCGTCCCGAACAGCGGCCTCCTGCACCCGGGCCGCTACTTCGCGGGACTTGTGCGTGCGGCTGAACATGGCGGCGCCGACCTCCATGAAGGCATTCGAGCCCACGCGATCCGCCGCCAGCCCGACGGTCGGTTCCTCGTCGAGACGGAACGTGGCGCGATCGTGGCGCGTGACGTCTTCGTTGGCACGAATGGCTACACGGACGGTGTCGTGCCGTGGTTGCGCCGGCGGGTCATCCCGATCGGCAGCTACATCATCGCCAGCGAGCCACTCCCCGAGGAGCTGGCACGGGAGCTGTCCCCGAAGGGCCGATCGTTCTTCGACACCAAGAACTTCCTGTACTACTGGCATCTGTCGGCCGATCGCCGGATGGTCTTCGGCGGGCGCGCCAGCTTCATGCCGACCTCGATCGATCGGACAGCCGCGATCCTGCACAAGGGGCTGCTCGAGGTCCATCCGCAGCTGGCCGGGTACCGGATCGACTACGCCTGGGGCGGCAACGTGGGTTTCACGTTCGACCGGATGCCCCATGTCGGACGGACCCGAGACGGCATCGCCTATGCAATGGGCTGTTGCGGAACCGGTGTCGCGCTCATGACCCACCTCGGGACCAGGGCGGGGGAGTGGCTGGCCGGTGGCGCGGCTCCGGCCCTCGCTCGCCTCAAGTTCCCCCTCGTGCCCGCGCCATACGAGGGCCGGCCGTGGTTCCTGCCTTTCGCCGGCGAGTGGTTCAGGCTCCAGGATCGCCTGGCCGCCCGCTCGCGACCAGCGCCACCGCCCGCCGCTCGGTCGTGAAGGTCGGGTTTCGGACCTCGCCCCAGAACGTGACATGGGCGTCGCTCGAGGGGGCCTGGGCGGAGGCCGGCCGCCACGACGTGTTCGATTCGGGCTGGATGAACGACCACCTCGGGCTCTACGATCGGGATCGCGGCGGATCGAGCTTCGAGTCGCTGACCGCCCTGGCGGCGCTCGCCCACCTCGTCCCCGGCAAGACGGTCGGGCAGACCGTGCTGTCGGCGACGTTCCGCCATCCGGCAATCGTGGCGCGGTCGGCGCTCACCCTCGATCACCTCACCCGCGGTCGATATGTGCTCGCGATCGGTGCGGGCTGGCACACTTGGGAACACGATGCGTTCGGAATCGAGCTACCGCCGATCGGCGAGCGCCTCACCCGTCTCGAGGCGCAGGTCCGGATCATTCGCGCGTTGTTCGGTGAGGCGGCCCAGTCGGCGCCGGGCATCACGCTCGACGTACCGCCGTACCGGCTCGCTGGCGCCACGCAGGAGCCACCGCCGATCCGTCCCGGCGGTCCCGCGATCTGGCTCGGCGGGCAGGGACCGCGCGGCCTGCGCATGGCCGCTCGATTGGCGGACGGCTGGAACTATGCGTCGAACCTGGATGGCACCCTCGAGGGGTTCATCGAGCGGCGCGACATCATCCTGCGCGAGTGCGAGTCGATCGACCGTGACCCCGCGGGGCTCGAGCTGTCCGTGCAGGTCGTGATCCCGCCCAAAGGGGAGCCGCGTCGCGCGGCCACTGACGCGGCGATCGCCTATGGGCGAGCCGGCGCCGCGCACATCCTGCTGACGACGCTCGGGCGAGAGGGCGCGGCCGGGATCCGGCGCCTCGCCACCGAGGTAGCGGGGCCGATCCGCGATGCATTCGCCTGAGAGACGCCGCCGGAACCACCTCCGTTCTGGATCTCCCTTGGATGATATCGCCCAAGGGCGATGGTCAGGGGATCAGTTCTGACGAGGGCCGGCCCGGTTGGCCTTCCGCCGCCAGCGAGCGCAGCGTCTCGAGCAGGTGGTCGACGTCGCGCTCGGTCGAGAGGTAATTGACGATCCCGGCGCGGAGCCAGGTGGCGCCACGCAGCCTCGTCGTCGTCAACCAGCCGTCGCCCGACCGCTCGAGCGCGGTCTGCAGCGCATCCTGGTGTGCGTCGAGTGCCGCCGGTGCCCACGCGCGGGCCGCTTCGCGACCGCCCGGCAGGTGGCGGAAACACACGACGGAGAGCTCGGGTAATTCGGGGATCGTCTCGAAGTCATCGGCCTCCCTGCATCGTCGCGCGAGGTGCGCGGCGAGGTCGTCGTTCGCCTCGATCAGCCGGCCAAAACCCTCGGTCCCGAGGTGTTTCCACGACATCCAGAGCTTGAGCGCGCGCCAGCGCCTGGTGCCCTCGAACCCGAGCTTGTAGAAGTTGAGCTGCTCGGCGTGATCGCTGTGCCCACCCGTGGCGTCAGGCGCTTCGCCGCCCCGGTAGTACTCCGGGCTCCGCCCGCCAAACGTGACCCCGAGGTGGCGTCGCTCGCGGACGACGAGCCCGCCGATGTCGTACGCCTGGAAGAACCACTTGTGGGGGTCGACCGTGATCGAGTCCGCATGCTCGAGGTCCGGCACCCGAGCCGCGTCACGTCTCGATAGCCGTGCTGCCCCGCCATACGCCGCGTCCACGTGGAACCAGAGGTCCTCAGCCGCGGCCACGTCAGCGAGTTCGCCGAGCGCATCGACCGACCCCGTGTTCGTCGAGCCTGCGACCGCAGCGATGGCAAACGGCGTCAGTCCCGCCATCCGGTCGCGCGCGACGGCCGCCGCCACGTCCGCCCCGCGAAGATGGAAGCGCTCGTCCGACGGTATGACCGCCAGCGTCTCGGGTGGGAAGCCGAGCTCGTCGAGGGACCGCGCGATCGAGAAGTGCGTCTGATCCGAGGTGTAGACCCGAACGTTTTCGAGCAATGCGCCGCGCGGCGGTCGCCCAACGTCGAGCACCCGACCCAGGTGCACGTCCCGCGCGAGCGCCATGCCCATGAAGTTGGCCATGACGCCGCCTGATGTCAGGAGCCCGAACGACCCTGACCCATAGCCGACCATGTCGCACAGCCAGCGGACGACCTCCTCTTCCACGAACGCGGCGACGGGGCCGGCATGCCAGACGTCGACACCCTGGTTCGTCATCTGGGCCAGCAGCTCGCCCATGATCGAGATGGGAAGCGGTGGTGGCGTGAAGTAGCCGAACTGGCGCGGATGCTGCGCGTTCATGAGTCCACCCGCGACGCGCGCCGCGAACTCGTCGAGGATCGTTGAGGTCGTGCTGGGCCTCTCCGGTGCCGCCGCTGGTTCGTCGGTCGATCCGAAATACGCCCGCCGAAGCTCGTCGTAGCCCGCCGGGTCGCCCATCGCACGTCGGACGGCCGTGCCGTAGAGGAAGCCGAGTGCCGCGCGCCAAGTCGCCTCGCCGAGCTGCTCCATGGCGACGCGCGATGCGCCCTCGTCGCGGTAGCCGATCAGCTCCGGTTCGGGGTGCCAGGCGAACCGATCCAGAAAGGCATCGTCGTCACGGGGCGCGGCGGGATGCTGGCTCGAACGGTGGGTCATGAGATGATGGTAGCGTTCCGCCGATGACAGACGAGACGGGCAAGGACTGGCTGGTAACGCAGCTCCACGACCTTGGCGAGCCGTACGAGCTCTTCCCGTGTGACCCGGCGCTTGCGGACACAGCCGCGTTCTGCGCGGCGTACGGGTTCGCTCCGGAGGACTGCGCCAACACGATCGTTGTCATCGGCAAGTCTGACCCGCCGCGGTTCGCCGCGTGTGTGACGCTTGCCCCATACCGGCTGGACGTCAACCGCGTCGTGCGTGACCGATTGGGGACCCGGAAGGCGTCGTTCGCGCCGGCCGAGCAGACGGCCGCCCTGACCGGGATGCAGATCGGGGGCGTCACCGTCTTCGGCCTGCCGGAGGATCTGCCGGTGTGGGTCGACGCACGTGTCCTGACCCGCGACCGGATCGTCCTCGGTGGCGGTTCGCGGTCCTGGAAGGTGATCGCCGCGCCCGCGATCCTGTTCCGGCTGCCGGGCACGGAGGTGGTCGAGGGTCTCGCCTCGGACCCGCGCGCCTCCTGAGGCTGGTCCACGTCCCGTTTCGTTCGGCCCACTGCCGACCGGTCGCGTTCCAGCCTGGCTGGTCTACCGGACACACGCCTGGGTGCTTTCACCAATGAGGCTGGAAGTCTCGACATAATCGGTCCGACTCGGGTCCGAACCGGTCGGAGATTCCAACCGGTTGAGAGCGATCGTTCGATTCCAGTCCCCATCGGTCACGTAGACCAGCGTGCCTGCAACGAGCGGCCTCGGCGCGCCGAAGGCCTCAGGCGGCGCTGGCCCCACCCGGCCACACCCCGCGGCCCGGTCCCGTATCGTTCCGCCCCGTGACCGATGAGCGCGACCCGTCCCATCCAGACCGGACAGCCGATCCGACCCAGCCGCGCCGTCCTCGCTCGACCGGGCCCGTCCAGTACCGCGGCGCGGACCTGGAGCCCGAACGCGGCCCAGGGCTCGGCTGCTTCCGGTTCCAGCTTGTCGTTCTCGCGATCTTCATCGTTCTGGCGCCGTTGAGCGTCGGGTGGGGCTGGCCGGAGTTCGTCAGCGCGGGGCTGTTGTTTGCGGTGATCGTCCTCCTCCTGGTCACCGGCCAGACGATCATCTTCCTGCTGCGGCTCGTGGCCGCAGATCGCCGTGGACGGCGCCGTCCGCTCGCCAGCCAGACTCTGACCGTCGGCGAGCTCGAGGATAGGGCTCGCCCCGATGGAGATATCACCGGCGCCAAGGACCCGTCCCGGGTCACGCCGCCCGCCAAGGACCCGCCCCGGGTTTCGCCACCCGCCCGCGACGCGCCCGCCCCTGACCCGACCGAGCCCGAAGGGCCCGTGCGACAATAGGCGGCGGGTGGCCGTGTGCCGCCCTTCGTTCGCCCAGGAGGACCGCGCAACGTGCCCGTGCTCGCGACCTACTTCAGCGTTCGCCGCGGCCGTGACCCGTTCTTCAAGTTCTTCATGCGGACGATCTTCCCCAAGCAGGTGAAGGACTACGAGGCGAAGTTCGGCATCCGCTTCATTGGCTGGTTCAACGTGGCCCATGGCTGGGACTTCGATAACGTGATCCTGCTCGACCTGCCCGACTACGCGACACTCGACAGGCTGGAGGCGAACGAGGCGGTCCGCACGCTCGGGCATCGGGCGGGCGAATGGATCTTCGAGCGCCACCATTCGATGTTCCTGCGCGAACGTATGGGCCCCGACCTCGAGTATCACCCGTAGACTTCCCCCGACAGCACGGAGGCGATCACTGATGGATAGCCACAACGATCTGCTCGGGGAGCTCGCGGGCGACGCCGCCCTCGAACGCGCGGATTTCATCCGCCAGGCTGCCGAACAGCTTCGCAAGTTCCTCGACCATCACCGCGATCGCGTCGCCTCGATCGGTGGCCTGACCCTGATCGACGAGGAGCCCGACTACCTGTCGGTGGCGCCAGACCTGACCTTCCGCAGCCGGAGCCGATATCTCGACGACACGACCGGTGAGTGGGTCAGCGAGACGGAGGTGATCGAACACACGTCCGAACTCGTCGAGCTGTACAACCCCGCCGACATCTACGCGGCATTCGCCGAAGCCGCCCGAGATGCGGCCGGGCTCCCGCCGGAGCCGACCGCGGAGGGCGATCTGTACGAGGCAGCGGGGATCGCGCCCGAGGAGACAGTGTCGCTCGGTGAGGACCCCTACGCGGCCGCCGCGGACTCGTGGGCGGCCGGCCAGCCCATCTCCCTGGCGGAGGACGACGACGAGTCGGCTGCCCGCCGGCTCTACGATCTCGCGCTCGAGTACCAGGAACGCAGCCAGCGCAACGAAGCGCGCCTGCTGGAGGACTTCGAGGCGGCGTCCGCTGGCCTGATCTCGGTCATCGGGGATCTCGTCATCGTCGACGACGACGACGAGCGCCTGATGTTGACTGCCGCCGGCACGTTCCGCGCGGAGGTGATCCCCGAGGACGCCGAAGAGGCCTGGCGAACCCTCGATGGGGCGGACGAGATGGTCGAGTTCTACGACCCGACCGACGTGTTCGGCGATCTCGCCGACGCCCTGGCCGAAGCGTTCCCGTCGGTGGCGCCGGAGCATGAACGGCCCGTCCCGACGGCGGCCGGAACCTATGCCGCGGACGCGCCCGGCGACGAGATCAACGACGACGTCGCCGACGTGGCCGAGGGCACCGCCGACGAGGAGAAGCCCACCGCGTGACCATGCGGCTGGCTGCGGCGGAGCTCGTCGACAGTCGCGAGATTCTGCCGGGTCAGTGGCTGCAGGCCTATCACGCGCCGGACCTCGCGGTCGGATCCCGCGCGGGCCAGTTCGTCCACGTCCGGACCGGCGACCTCTCCGGGATGGTGCTGCGCCGCCCGTTCTCGCTCAACACGACGGATCCTGCTACGGGCATCGTGACGATCCATTTCCGGGTGATAGGCCGAGGTACCGAGTGGTTCACGCGTCTGCGACCGGGCGACCGGATCGATCTGCTCGGCCCGCTCGGGCGTCCGTTCGAGGTCGACCCGCGCAGCCAGCACCTGCTGCTCGTTGCGGGCGGGCTGGGGATCGCCGGCGTGCGGATGCTGGCCGACGAGGCGATCCGGGCCGGGCGACAGGTCACGCTCCTGTTTGGCGCCGCATCGGCGCGCGAGGTCTACCCCTCGTCGCTCCTGCCCGATGAGCTCGAGTACGTCGTCGCGACAGACGATGGGTCGCTCGGTCACCAAGGTGTTGTCACGGAACTCGTGTCTGGCTACGAAGCATGGGCCGACCAGGCGTTCGCCTGCGGGCCGGCACCTATGCTCGCGGCGCTCGCCCGTCTCGCAGCGGGTCGGCGTGGCCGGCTCGGCGTGGCCAACCTCGGTCGCCGACGCGGCGGCGGCAAGACCGATCCACCCGGCTCGCCTGCGGCCCGGAGAAAGGCCTTTCTCCAGGTGTCCATGGAGCAGAACATGGGTTGCGCGGTGGGTGCCTGCCTTGGTTGCGTGGTGATGAGCACCTCCGGAACGCCCCAACGGGTCTGTCGCGAGGGGCCGGTCTTCGCCGCCGAGGAGCTCAACTGGGAGGGCGGTTGGTGACGCGGCGGGTCGCGGTGAAGGCAGATCGTCGGGTGGCCACCGGGCCGGGCCGGCCGGCCCGAACCGCGGCCGCGGAGCGCCCGGCCTCGGTGTCGATCCCGGCTGGCGCAGTGGACCTGACCGTGGACCTGCGACGTGGTCTCGTGCTCCCGAACCCGATCCTGGTCGCCTCGGGCACATTCGGCTACGGCGTCGAGTACGGCGACGTCGTCGATGTCGATCGGCTTGGGGGGATCTGTTGCAAGGGCACGACCCTCAGGCCGCGCATCGGCAATCCGACCCCGCGCGTCACCGAGACGCCGGGCGGCATGCTCAATTCGATCGGCCTGCAGAACCCAGGGGTGGACGCGGTCATCGAGAAGTACGCAGCGACCTGGACGACGTGGCGATCGCCGGTCCTTGTCAATGTCGCCGGCGAATCGGTCGCCGATTACGTCGAGGTCGCGCGGCGGCTCGACGGCGTGCCAGGCGTCGCCGGGATCGAGCTCAACATCAGCTGCCCGAACGTCGGCAAGGGCGGCCTGCAGTTCGCGATCGATGCCGGCGCCGCGGGGGAGGTGACCGCAGCCGTGCGGCGCGCCACGGACCTTCCGCTGCTCGTCAAGCTCTCGCCAAACGTGGCGGACATCCGTCCCATTGCACGCGCGATTGCCGACGCGGGGGCGGACGCCCTGACCGCGATCAACACCCTATCCGGGATCGCCGTGGGCCCTGGTCGGAAGCGCCCGCTGCT